>CAJXGR010000020.1 GCA_913053665.1 uncultured Spirochaetia bacterium | reverse complement strand
ACTCATCGGACTCCCCCTTGGTTTCTGCCTCTCCAAAGTCTTCCTGACCCTTCATCTTGCAGTATCCCCCAAATGGAATCCAGCCCACACGCCATTCTATCCCCTTCCACTGGAACTTAAAGATGGCTCTCCCAAAGAATAATGAAAAAGCCTCTACACCGATACCGCTCCAACGTGCCATCAAGAGATGTCCAAGCTCATGGATAACCACCAGGAATGCTAATCCAGGAACTGCATATATTATTATACCAAGAAAAGTCTCCATTCTACCCTCTCATTTCTAATTTAATTAATGTTTTATATTGTCGTAGAGACGCATGGCCATGCGTCTCTACGACAGACTAGAAATCATATCTTTACTAAAGTCTCTAGCCCAATGATCTGCCTGGTAAATCTCCTTGATTCCAGGGGAATCCACCTTCTGATGAGCATCCAGGCATCGGTCAATTACAGAATAAATATCCATATAACCTATCTTACTGTCTAAAAAGGCATAAACCGCTTCCTCATTGCTTGCATTGAGGACAGCCGGCAATGTTCCACCTTCTTTCCCAGCTCTATAGGCTGTTTTAAGCAGTGGGAACCTGTCATAATCCGGTTGATCAAAGGATAAACTTCCTATTTCCCAAAGCTTCATTTTTGGGTAGCTATTCCCGTGAATCTCTGGATAGGTCAGGGCATTCTGTATCGGGAACTTCATATCAGCCGGGCCCATTTGGGCGTAGATCTCACCATCGATTGTTTCAATCATGGAATGGATGATGGATTCCTTGTGAATGATCACCTCAATGTCTTGATAGTCCAACCCAAAAAGATGATGGGCTTCTATCACCTCAAACCCTTTATTCATGAGCGTGGAGCTGTCAATCGTTATCTTTTTGCCCATCTTCCATGTGGGATGATTTAAAGCCTGAGCCAGCGTAACCTTGTGAAGTTCCTTTTGGGTCATCGAGCGGAAAGGCCCTCCGGATGCTGTTAATATCACCTTTCTGATTTCTTCTTTCTGATACTGTCTCAGAAGGAGTAACAAAGCGTTATGTTCACTATCAATGGGGATGACATGAACATCATTCTCTTTGGCCTGCTTGAGGACAAGCTCACCCGCCACAACAATGGTTTCTTTATTGGCGATGGCAATATCCTTATGATGCTTGATCGCCTCAAGGGTCGGTCTAAGCCCGGAAAACCCAACAAGCGCATTGACGACCAATTGGACTTCAGGATCGCTAACCACCTCCAACAGGCCTTCCTCACCATATAACACCTGTGTTTCAGATCTCATCAATATATTTTTTATATCATCGTAGGCCGCTGGATCATATACAACCACTTTTTCAGGTTTAAAGAGATCGATTTGTTTTATTAATTCATTGATCTTTGAATAACAGGCTAATGCATGGATATTAAAGAGTTCGGGATGGGCTTTGACAACCTCAAGAGTGTTTGTGCCAATAGACCCAGTGGAACCAAGGATGGCTAAACTCTTCACTATGCCTCCTTAGAGGATATTTCATAAATATAAGTCTTTTCACAAAAAAAACAATCATAAAATCAACCATTTATATTTCGTTTTAATGAACCTGTTTTGATCCATAAAGTGTTCATAGTATTGAACATTGGATCTTTATAAGGAACGCTACTATTCATCCTGTCTTTTTTATTGACTGGACATAATTTAATTATGAAATACATCATTTTATTTATTATTCTATCCATCTCATTTACTTTACTAAACTGTGACGACACAGAACAGCAAAAAAGAATAGCAAAAGTTTACAACCCCAAAAAGTCTCAATTTAAAGTAAAGCGATATTTTAAAAGAGAAAAACAAAAGGGTTTGATCCAAAATCCCCGCACGGAACTAGGATCCCTCATCGAGTATTATATCGTTTTTTATTCCCATGATGGCAAACAACTTCTCCGGGAGGAGCATTATAAAAGACCTAAACTCCTGTCCATTACAAAGTATTTATATGAAAACAATGATAATAACGACTCTATCCTGACAAAAACCATCCATTTGGACGGGAAAAGGAGAGTGGTCAAAGAACTTGTCTATCAAAAGGGCATAAAAAGTCTTGAGATCAAATACACCTATCATCCAAAAGATAAATATCTCATGAAAAAAGAAATATTAAGACATGGAAAACCTGATGGACAATGGGTTTATTTCAACGCTTCAGGCAAAGAGATTAAAAAAGAGTTCTATCATAAAGGAAAGTTAAAACACTACTGGGTCTATCAATACAATAAGTCAGGAGATATGATCTCTGAAGCCCATTTCAACGCCAAGGATCAATCTCTTTCTAAATACTCCTTTCACTGACCTATTCCCACTCTATCGTCCCAGGCGGCTTGGATGTCACGTCATAAACCACACGATTCACCCCTTTCACCTCATTAATCATCCTGTTCGCAATTCTGGCGAGGGTGTCATAGGGAAAAGGATACCAATCGGCTGTCATCCCGTCACTGCTGTTGACGCAGCGAAGGGCGGCTACATTCTCATAAGTCCTGTCATCCCCCATCACTCCTACTGTTTTAACGGGTAATAATACTACAAAGGCCTGCCATATATCATTATATAGATCAGCATTTATGATTTCCTCAATGGCTATGGCATCCGCAAGCCTCAGTATCTCTAAACGTTCGTGAGTCACTTCTCCCAGGATACGGATCGCTAAACCAGGTCCAGGAAAAGGGTGACGATAAACCATCTGATCAGAGAGTCCAAGTTCTTTGCCCAGTACTCTCACTTCATCTTTAAACAATTCCTTGAGTGGTTCAATCAAATCAAGTTTCATGGCTTCAGGAAGACCGCCTACATTATGGTGGGACTTAATCATCGCGGAAGGGTTTGTTAGAGACTGGCTTTCAATAATATCCGGATAGAGTGTACCCTGGGCTAGAAAGTCCACATGACCCAATCGATGGGCTTCTTCTTCAAAGATAGCGATAAACTCGTGACCTATAAGCTTACGCTTCTTTTCAGGGTCTGTAACTCCTGCAAGCTTTTCCAAGAAACGATCTTCTGCTTTTACTACATTAAGATTTATCTTAAAATGTTCCTTAAAAAGGCTTTTGACGTTCTCTTCTTCTTTCATCCTGAGTAGACCGTTATTCACAAAGATGCAGGTGAGTTGATCACCCATGGCTTTTTGCAGTAAAACAGCGGTCACAGAGGAATCTACCCCTCCGCTCAAGGCACAAATGACCTTTTTATTACCCACTTTGCCTTTGATTTCAGCGATGGATTGATCCACAAAGGATTTCATAGTCCAATCCCCTTCAAGCTTAGCTATCTTAAACAGAAAGTTGGATAGTAGGGTTTTCCCCTGTTCCGTGTGGGCGACTTCTGGATGGAACTGGACTCCCATGATATTATCTTTTTGGATAGCCCCATAGGTGTCATCCGTGTGACCAAGGCAGGTAAATCCCTCCGGCAGGGCGGTTACAGTATCGCCATGACTCATCCATACGGTAGAACCATCTTGAAAGCCCTCCAGGATACCTTTATCCTCATCCACATAGAGCTGAGTCTTCCCGTATTCCCGACGCTCCAAATGTTCCACTTGTCCACCTAATTCATGGACCAGCCACTGCATCCCGTAACAGATCCCAAGAAGAGGAATATCACCCTTCAGAAGGTCTGTTGAACCCTTCAAAGCCTTTTCTTCGTAGATACTTTTCGGCCCACCGGATAAGATGATGCCTCGAACGTTCTTTTCTTTCAGTTTGGTTAATGAAATGTTGTATGGAAGGATTTCACAATAAACCTTAAGCTCTCGAACCTTCCTGGCAATGAGTTGAGTGTATTGAGAGCCAAAATCCAGTATGGCAATACGTTCTCTTTTTTCGCTAGTCAAAATCCCTTAGCCCTGTTCATTTGCCCATTCCCACGCTCTGGGCACGTTGAAGAGTCTTTCCTTCTGTCCGAATGCTTGGTGCAACAATCATCTCACAGACTTGCATTTCTCTAATGCTCTGAGCACCACAGCTACCCATAGAATTCCTTAAGGCTCCCACAAGATTCTGGCTGCCATCATCGTAATGGGCGGGTCCAAGAAGTATTTCTTTAAGAGTTCCATGAATACCCACATGGATACGGGTTCCACGAGGTAATAATATGCTTGGGGTTGCCATTCCCCAGTGATAGCCTTTTCCAGGGGCTTCTTTCGCTTTGGCAAAGGCTGAACCAATCATTACAGCATCACCTCCTGATGCAATTGCCTTGCAGAGGTCTCCACCGCCTCGCATTCCCCCATCTGTGATCACAGAAATATATTTCCCTGTTCTTTTATAATAAGTATCTCTAGCGGCCGCCGCATCAGCAGTCGCTGTGATTTGAGGCACACCGATCCCAAGAACTTCCCGCGTGGTACAGGCCGCTCCAGGACCCACCCCAATAAGAATAGCATCAATCCCTGTCTCCATCATCTCTAAGGATGCCTCATAGCTCACACTATTGCCCACAATGACAGGCATATCCATTTGTTTACAAAATTGCTTAAAGTTAAGTGTTTTATATTGAGAGGAGATATGTTTGACCGTTGTTACAGTGGACTGAATTACAAAAATATCGACCCCGGCTTCTTTGGCTATCTGACCAAATCGCTCTGCATTCGGCGGAGTGGACGAAACAGAAACTTTAACGCCTGCTTTTTTGATGTCTTCTATACATTTCCCAACAAGACGCTCTTTGATCGGCTCTTGGTAGATTTCCTGGAGGATGTTTGTCACGGTCTCTTTTGGGGCATCTACAATACGTTGAAGATGTTCCTCGGGGTTTTCATACTTTGTTTGAAGGCCTTCCAGGTTCAAGACGGCCAATCCCCCTAATTTCCCCATTTCAATAGCAAACTTGACATCCACAACCCCATCCATTGCCGATGCAATGATAGGAATATCAAAGACATGGTCTCGAATGGTCCACTTAACATCCACGTCATCCGGGTCAATGGTAAACCTACCCGGCACGAGTGCCACATCATCAAATCCATACGTCTGTCTGGCCTTTCGACCCCGACCTATCCAGATACCCATAGTCCACCTTTTAAATCTTGATCTTTTAACTAGATAACCTTTAACCTTCAACTCATAAGATTATCATCAATTATATAAAAATATATCCTAGTCCACTCGATTAATCAAGATTTTTTTTATTTAGATTCCTTTGAAGGATTATTTTAGTGTATTTTATAATAGTCATTTTCTTAAATCATTGGATGTGTAATAACAATGGAGTTGGCATCCTCTCATCATTTTTATATATTTATTTAGGAGGAAAGCAAAATGGATGATGAAAGTAAGGCCAGTATTTTAGTCGTTGATGACAGCAAAGCGAATCTCAGCATACTTGGCACCATGCTACTAGAGGATGGTTATCATGTAGCCCTTGCTTCCAGCGGTGTAGAGGCCCTGGAGTTTACACGAAATGATCCTCCTGATCTCTTATTGCTTGATGTTATTATGCCAGATATGGACGGATTCGAGGTTTGTCGGCAGCTTAAATCAACTAGATCCACAAAGGATATACCCATTATCTTTCTAACCGCTTTGGCTGAGACATCCTATAAGCTAAAAGCCTTTGAGGCCGAAGGAGTCGATTACATCACCAAGCCTTTTGTCCAAGAAGAAGTTCTGGCCAGAGTAAACGTTCACGTCAAACTAAAAAAGGCCTTGGAAAAGCTGGAGGATATGTCCCTAAAAGATGAACTAACCGGAGTCTATAACCGCAGGTTTGCTTATGAAATACTATCCAAGCAGATTCAGACAGCCAATAGGGACAATGGACGCTTTGTCATTTGTTTTATCGATATCGATCACCTAAAAAGAGTGAATGACTCCTTTGGCCATTCAGCAGGTGATGAATTAATCATAACTGTCGCAACAATCCTGCAAAACTCGATTCGCTCATCTGATTACCTTTTCCGTATGGGGGGAGATGAGTTCTTACTTCTTTTTCCTAAAACAAATCTTAAGGAATCCCATGATCTGGTGGAACGCTTTAGAAATAAGGTTAATCAGCAAAAAATCCAGAATATCCCTATTAACTTTAGTTTTGGGCTTTCAGAGTATTCTCCGGGAGATTTGACTTCCTCCTCCGATTTGATAAAAAAGGCAGATTCTGAAATGTATAAAGATAAGTTAAGAAAGAAATAGGAGTCCATATTGGGCAATCATAAACCCCTCGTGCTGATTGTGGACGATCAGTCGATGAATCTTAAGTATCTCACTTTACTTCTTGAAAAGAATAATTATCGAACCGCAATAGCTGAAAACGGGGCGGACGCTATTGACTTCGTCTGGGAAACCCCCCCGGATATTATCCTGTTAGACATTATGATGCCTGATATGAATGGATTTGAGGTGTGTGAACGTCTAAAAAAGGACTCCAGTACAAAGAACATCCCCGTATTGTTTATTACAGCCCTGACAGACGCACCTACGAAGCTCAAAGCCTTTGAGGTGGGGGGATCGGATTACATCACAAAACCATTTATCAATGATGAAGTGCTGGCTAGAGTACAAGTGAATACAGCTCGCAATCGTGTAGAAAAGGAGCTTAAGAACCATCAGGAAAGATTGGAAGATCTGGTCATGGAGCGGACAAAAGAATTGATCCAATCAGAAGCGAAATATCGCAACCTCATAGAACACCTCCCAGCTATTACCTATATCGTTTCTCTTGATGAGAAAGGAACTATACAGTATGTTAGCCCCCAACTTCATTCTTTACTAGAGTTTAGAGAGGACGAATGGAGGGATGATCCTGAACTTTGGAAAAAGCAGATTCATCCCGATGACCAACTTCGTGTATTGGAAGACCTTTCCACTAGTCATTTAGGTGATCTTCCCTTTAGATCTGAATATCGCATGGTCACACAATCCGGAGAAGTTTTATGGTTTCAGAACGAGGCCGATATAATCTGTGATGCTCATGGCCATCCCCTTCTGCTCCAGGGAGTTATGCTGGATATTACAAAACGGAAGAAATCCGAAGAAATGATGAAAAGATATGAGTTTATTGCTAATAACTCAAAAGATTTCATGACTCTCATCAATAAAGATCATGTCTATGAAGCCGCTAATAACGCCTACTGTAGAGCCATCAATAAAAAGCAGGAAGATATTGTGGGCCATAAAATCATTGATGTATGGGGAGAAGAAAGATATAACAAGTATATTAGAAAGTGTCTAGATGGATGTTTTGAAGGCAAAGAAGTTAAAGATCAAGACTGGTTCAATGTTGGGGCTCAGGGGCAACGACTGATGGAGGTCATTTACTACCCTTATTATGGAGGAATTAATACGATAACTCACGCTGTAGTTGTTTCACACGACATTACTGAGCATATGGAAATCGCAAGGGCCTTGAGAGTGAGTGAAGAACGATATAAAACCCTGTTCGAGAATGCTCCTGAAGCCATTGTTGTTTATGATCTAGACAAGAATCACTTTATAGACGCAAATGAGAATGCCACCCAACTTTTTAAGTATGACCTGAAAAAGCTTTTAACCCTTAGCCCTCTGGATATCAGTCCTCCCACACAGCCGGATGGTCAAGCTTCTGCTGAAGGTATCCAAAACCTTAATGAACAAGTGATGGCAGGTGGAAATACTTTGACTGAGTGGCTTTTTCAGGATTCTAATGGTAGTGAAATACCTTGCGAACTACGACTTGTCCGATTACCCTCTTCAGATAGAAGGCTGGTCCGTGGAAGCATGCTAGACATCACGGAACGCAAGGAAGCCAAAGAAAAGCTGTTACGTGCCCAGGAAATGCTGACCAATCAGGAAAAAAGGGCTATTGTGGGGGGGCTGACTGCTGGATTAGCCCATGAAGTCAAAAATCAACTCAATACTATTGGGTTTATAGAACTGATCAGGAATCGCCTTTCTGATGAGGAAAAGGAATATATTCAATACATCTATGACAGCAGGGATCGAATAGTCAGCCTTCTGGATGAGGTCCGTGGTCTTGCCAAAAACGAAGACACGGATTATACCATTAATTCCTACGATCTAAAAGAGGTGATCCAGGAAGCCATATTCCTGGTATCCATGGATCCAGACGTAAAAGATAAAGATTTAGCATATGATGATCCTGTCTCTCACATTGTTTTAATCAATAAGGATAAAATAATCCAGGTTCTACTCAATCTTATAAGAAATGCCGCTCAGGCTATAGAAGGAACCAAAAATGCCAAAATTACTGTTAAAACTAAAGTTAAAGGCAATTTGATAGAAACTCACATCATCGATAATGGTCATGGAATTGATGAAAATAAAATAACAAAGATTTGGGAACCTTTTTTCACAACCAAAGGAGACAAAGGAACAGGCATTGGTCTGGATCTTTGCAAGAGGATTATTGAAGGCCATAATGGATCCATTCAATGTATCAGTAAGCCTCAAAAAGAAACTTCTTTTATCTTTACTTTGCCGTTAAATAAAGATCAATAAACCCTATGAGAAGCACTGAAATGGATTTAACAGACTCTCAGCAACAAGCTATCCATGATTTAGACCATAACCTTCTTATCCTTTCCGGGCCTGGAACAGGAAAAACAAGTGTCATCGCCCAAAAAGTCGCTTATATGCTGGAACAGGGCTATCAGACAAATGAGATCCTGATCACCACTTACACAAACAAAGCCACTGATGAACTCAAATTGAGGGTGTCCCACTATTGTAAAACCCCTCCTCATCATCTGGAGATTAATACTATCCACGGTTTTTGCCGCAAACTGATCAGAGAGTTTTCATACCTAATCGATCCACACGGTGATTTCCAACTTCTTGACGCCATTGACCAAAGAATTATGCTTCTCCAACACCATGAGAGCGTGGGACTTTTTAAGTCTTTTTTCTCTAACGATCAACGGTTTTATGAGAATATCTTTAAATTATTCAGCTTTTATGACTCCTTGAATGAAAACCTTGTCGATTTATCTGCCCTTAAAAGATATGTGAACCAGTCTCCCGAGGGTTCCAGATCCATGAATCTCTCTGCCGATAAGGGAATATTTCTTAATGACCATGATATGATGGAAATCTTGAATAAATATCGCCAGTTTATGTGGGATCAGAAATGGCTGGATTATTCCCAAAGCCTTAAAACTGTTTACACCCTGTTACAACGATATGATGAGCCTCGGAATATCCTAAGGAATAGATATAAATACATCCTGGTCGATGAATATCAGGATACGAGCCGACTTCAACATGAGATCTTCAGGCTTTTAGCGTCTGAGTCCACTAAAATATGCGCCGTGGGGGATGACGATCAGAGTATTTATCAATTCAGAGGGGCCAGTGTCGACCATATATTCAGCTTTGACAAAGACTTTCCAAATGTCAAGGCCTTCAGGATTGGTGAAAACTTCCGATCTACTGAAGGCATCGTAAAACTATCCAGAAGACTCATCGAAAACAATAAGAGACGATCGGATAAAGATCTAACATCCATGCGTGGGAAAGGATCAGACGTCTTCCTGATAGAAGGAAATACCAGGAAGGAAAGTGGAGAAATCATTTGTCAGGCAATCAAAGAGATGATGGAAGCCCGTCTTGTGACTTCCTACTCGGATATTGTTTTATTATTCCGTAGCGTGAAATGGGGGTTTATTGGAGGAGGCTACAAAGAAGTCCTTATGAATCATAATATTCCTTGTATCATCCATAAAAACGGGAGTTTCTTTGATAATGATGCCATCCGTTATTTCACCGAATTCCTTGATTTGATCACACGTGACAATGACTTTGAAAGGTCGCGGTTTAATGATCTTTTACCAAGACTCCATCTGAAAGACGAAACCTTGAACTCCTTTTTGGAACATACAAAAATTACAATGACCCTCGAAGAAATTGCTCCAGAACATCTAAAAGACACCTATAATATAATGGATCCATTGGATTTCAAGAACTTATCATCAATATATCAGTTAGCCCTGAATGCTAAAAAGGATGATCCACATAAAGTTTTAGCCACCCTCTACACTCTTTTCGATCTTTCTGACCACTTTTCTATGGCCCTAAGTATAAAAGATTCTAAAACCCTGTCTCAAATAGCTTATTTAACCCTCCTCGCACAATCTTATGAAACCTGGGGGGGGCAGTCTCTCCGTCCTTTTGTGGACCAGCTTCTCATGTTTCGGGATAAACGTACTCTCGAGGAAGTCTTACTGGAAGAGGAATCGGATGGAGTTCATGTATCCACCATCCACAGTGTCAAAGGCCTCGAGTATAAGGCAGTGTTTGTCTGTGACTTTGACCCAGTGAGTCGTTGGAATGATGATTTCCATATCCCTCAACAAGTCATGACTCGGGTGGCTCCTTCTTCTGACCGACAAGACAATCAAAATAGACTATTTTATGTGGCTCTCACAAGGGCAAAAGACTTCTTGTTTCTGTGTCACTCCAGGACAAATAAATACGGTCGACCCATTCGGAGGAATAGCTTTATAGAAAAGGCTCTCAGGGATCATACCCTGAAACCCTATGAACCAACGTCTTTTCGACACCCCTCTAAACCCTTTGTCTTGAGAGATAATCCTGAAAACTCCTCTATAAGCATTAGTTATACCGCGATCCAATCCTATACAACCTGTCCATTAAGGTATCAGCTTGAAAATATCTATCATTTCAAATGCCCTGAAACTTATCACACCAGGCTTGGGACTGTGATTCACAAAGTCCTGGAGAAAATCCATCTATCCTGTCTTCATTCCCAAAAGGTATCGGAGGAGTCTATTCTTCCATTATTCCGGCGTCAGCTAAAAGGTCAGTGTTTTACTAGACGAGATGAAGAGTCTGAGGCCTATAATGAAGGACGTAAAATGCTTCTAATTTACTTCCAGAACCATTATCCACCAGCTTCAACCATTCAGAACGTAGAGACAGACTTTGAGGTCTTTTTAGAGGATCACCGATTCATCGGAACCATGGATTTAGTTCTCAAAAATGAGGAGGACAGCGTTGAAATCGTTGACTTTAAGACGGGTAAACTGGTGGACTCAACAGAAGAGCAACTAGTAGCTTACGCAATGGCCTATCAGATGCAGTTTCACCAGCCTGTATCTGCCGTTAAGGCTCATTATCTAAAAGACAACAAGATTGTAAGCTATTCGATCACAGCTGAGAAGCTGGAACAAACGAAGTACAGGATAATTGAGACTTGTGAAAGAATTGGTCAAAAGCATTTTAGCCCACATCCAAGCCAGAAATCCTGCTTTCATTGTCCGTTTAAGGTATGCTGTACTTTTGCACTTCACTAAATGACAATATTCGCAGATTAATACAATGCCACATTGTAAGCTTTAATATCAGGGACTTTTTTAAGAAATACCAGGCTGTTAGGCTTTGCTTCCGGGATATGTTCACGGCTTATATCCTGGATTTTGTCCACCTGAACCATTATTTCTTCTCCAGTAAAAGTCAAAAACTTGATGGAATCGCCTAGAAAAAAGCGATTCTTAACTTGGAGAAGGATAAAATCATCCCCCACTTCTTTCACGACACCAATGTAATTTGATTTCCCATTAGGCTTTACGTTGTCATAGAGGATAGATTCACGTTCAGCCTGACCTTCCAGAAAGCCTGTACTAAAGCCTCTGTTTGGAATGGCGTTAAGTTGATTCACCCACCTTGAACGATCTGAGTCTTCTATGGATCCATTATCTAAACAGGAATCAATGATCTGGCGGTAGATACTCACTGTTGTCGCCAGGTATAAATGGCTTTTCATTCTTCCTTCAAGCTTCAGAGAATCCACTCCATCTGCAATCATCCCAGAAACACTGTCCACAGCCCATAAATCCCTGGAGTTCATGATATAAGACTGAGTGAATGAGACATTATCTGTTAGAGTAGACAGGGAATAGTCCCAGCGACAGGAATTAACACATCCACCCCTGTTGGCATCGCGATTAGCCGTATAATTAGAGATCGTACACTTCCCTGAATAAGACATACACATGGATCCGTGGATAAACATCTCTAACTCTACATCGCACTGATCCTTAATGGCTTTGACTTCATCAATGGAGACTTCCCGTCCCAGAACGATTCTTGACACGCCTTGTTTCACCCAGAACTTCACAGCTTCCACATGGGTCACAGAAGCCTGAGTAGATAAATGAATAGGATGATCCGTGAGTTCTTTGACTAGTAGGAACACTCCTGGGTCAGCAATAATAATCGCATCCAGGGCAATCTCTTTAAGACACTTGATATATTGAGCCGTCTCATCGATCTCATAATTGTTTGGGAAAGTGTTTAAGGTAAGATAGACCTTTCTGTTTAACTTATGAGCAAAGGCAACGGCCCTCTCAATCTCATTTAGAGAAAAGTTTCCCGCGGCGCTCCTGAGTCCAAAAGCCTCTCCACCTAGGTAAACAGCGTCTGCCCCATAGGATAGGGCCACTTTAAGTTTTTCAAAATCCCCTGCAGGAGCAAGAAGTTCAACACCCTGTGACTTCTCTTTTGTGGATCGATCAAGACTTTGTGGTTTTATGGTTAGTGATGTCATCCCTTAAAAATACTAAGAATAATCAATTCTATCAATGGGTACAGGCAATTTTTGCATCATAAGATGAGACTCAATAGATTAAGATATGGTATCAAGAATCCTTAAATTAAGAATTAAGAAAAAGAAATCCATTTCCCTCAAAAGAAATATAATAGCTCTATTACGTCTATAAAAACATAGTTCCTTGACTTTGTCTCATTCTTGTAGTATAATTTTTCCTATCAGTAAATATTTTACGTTTAAGTGGAGAGTTATAATGAGATATCATGGAAATGGTTATGGTTAAAACAAGTAAATCAGAGAAAGTTTCAAAAGGCATGCAAGGAATATTTGATGCCATTGTAGAATCGACAGATAAGTTTTGTGAAAAGTACCTAAACGAAGAGTATAAAGAACTGGCACATAGGGCGACAGCGGCTTTGTGCCGTAAACGTCCGTCACCCCTGGAAAAGGGTAAGGTTAGTACTTGGGCTTGTGGTATAATCTATGCTTTAGGGTTTGTCAATTTTCTGTTTGATAAGGACACAAAGCCTTATATAAGTGCTACTAACTTGTGTGAAAGTTTTGGTATCAGCAAAAGTACGGGTTCCTCTAAATCGAAGATTATTCGTGATGCACTTAAGATGTATCAAATGGATCCCAACTGGTGCTTGCGGAGTAACCTGGATAATAATCCTCTGGTATGGTCTATTATGGTGGATGGCTTTATTGTGGATGCTCGTCAAGCGCCTTATGAGATACAAGAGATTGCTTTTGAGAAAGGACTTATTCCCTATATACCAGATGATATTTGAGGAACTGTGAACATGATGGTCCTATACCTGAAATGCAATGATATTTTTAACCTGTTCCTGTGGAGGGGTCTATGGAAAGTATATTGACCATTTGAAGGTAAATTAATCCCACAAAGGCTTTATGAAGCCAATGACTATATTCCATACTAATTATGAATTGTCATGGTGAGCTTGTCGAACCATTCTGTAGGGCTATCCTTCGACAGGCTCAGGATGACATTTTATAAATGTTTTAGCATATTCCCATAAAGCCTTTAACTTCTTATTCCTGAAGTCCCGTAACTCATGACCTAAATGAAAGGTTCAATGATAATCTATTGGGTTTTTAGCACTTATTATTAATGAATTAAGTTCTTGACTTGTCTATAGCTTGTAATTACATTGTAACTATGAAAACTAAAATTATCAAAATCGGGAATTCAAAAGGGATAAGAATACCTAAAGCCATTTTAGAACAGACTGAGTTGGACGAAGTCGTAGAACTTGAGATTCTAGAGGATCATATTATCATTCGACCCATCAGAAAATCCAGACAAGGCTGGAATAAAGCCTTTAAAAAAATGGGTGAATGTAAGGATGATCAATTACTTGTAGGGTCTTGATTAATCAAGCCCCTACAGGCAGTTATCACTAAGAGTTTTATCACTACCAGATAAACTTCATTATGTCGATAAAAACATAATTCCTTGACGTTGTCTCATTCTTGTAGTATAATTTTTCCTCTCAATCAATTTTTTCTTGTTCCCTCTCCCTTTGGGAGAGGGTTAGGGTGAGGGTTCTTCTCTTCAGATTATATAATAAACTCGTCGAACTCACGTTTAATAGATTATGATATGGTATCAAGAATCCTTTGGAGGCCGCAATAGACGGATCACAGAGGCAATAAACCCAGGCTTTTCCAAATGACTGAACAAATATCGTACTTTACCCTTCTGATCAATCAAGAAAGTTCGGGTATAATGATCCACCAGATAGCCGGCGGCTGACCCAGAGAAGTTTTTACGATACATCGCTCTATATAGTCTGGCTACTTTTGCGATATCCTTTTGCGTTCCTGTTAAACCAATAATATTACCCTCAAAGTTATTGAGATATTTCTTTAATTGCTTAGACGTATCTCTCTCCGGATCAACGCTAACAAAAACAATCTCTATGTTTTTGCCTTCTGTCCCCAGGGTTTTAATAGTATTGCTTAATTTAAGCAGTGTGGTAGGACAAACGTCCGGACAGAGGGTATAACCGAAAAAGAGTAATAGGATATTCCCTCTATGTTCATTGAGACGAAACTCTTTTCCATTTTGATCCGTTAAGCTAAAGTCTCCTCCCATTTTAAAGTCATAGAGACGGGCTTTTTTCTTTCCGACAGCTGGATTTGGCTTTTGGCACCCTAATATTAAAAAGACACTAAAAATGATAAATAGATTTTTCATTACATTCATACTCCCAATAAAATAATTGAACACGAATAAATACAGCCTCAACATACTAATAAGCTAATATGTCGGGGCTATGAATCTTAATTTGCTTCTGACCCTCACTTAGTGATGCATCATATTCTGCATTTTCTTTACAGAAGCTGTAATACTCATCTTTCCGGCATTCTTAAAGTTTAAGACCAATGGGATCTTATCTCCTGCTTTAAGAGCCTTTTTCAGATTGATCAGCATGAGGTGAAATCCACCCTGCTTCAATTGAACGGATCCATTGGCTGGAACTTCTATTTCATTAACGCGACCCATTTTCATCATATCATTCTCATAGGTCATTTTGTGAATCTCAACGACTTCACAAACCTCTGATTCAGCAGATAACAATTTATCTGGTTTACTACCTGGATTTTCAAGGGTCATATAACCTCCACTCATCTTTTGTGAGATAGAAGCCTCTTTAACCCAAGGATTCTTAATCATAATCTTTCCATCACCACTACTGGTACTTGATTGACAAGATACCACCACATTGAAAGCGAATATAAAAACTATACTAAAAGTTGTTTTCATTTGTTTCTCCTTTAAATTAAATGAAATATCAAGGAAAGTAAAATACTTTCCAATTAATCTACTACACTTTACTGATACAGGTCTCCATAACGATCTCTCCTAAAAAGGCCATTGAATCCCGGCTGTTAACATCCAGTCGGTCTCAAGCTGGGGCCCATTAAGACTCTGGTAAATCGGGAATCCGATTTCAATGCCTAAGCGAGGTTTTATATGACCAAAGGGCAGGTAAAACAGTGTTCCAAACAATAAATCCATACGCCTTCCACCTTGCTTATTTGGATCAGCATTAGGGATCATCGCTGGATTAAGCTGACTATCTGCCCCATCAATGTTTTCCCATATTAAAGTGTTGATACGGACAGATGTACTCAATAACTTAAACCATTGATAGGCTCCCCAGAACGTTATATGGTACCGATTCCCCAAAGTATAGTTATGTTTGTTGTCTCCCAGTCTAATTTCCGTTTTAAACTGAAGCCCCCAATCCAGATTCCCTGCTTGACCCAGATACGTAATCCCTGGCAATAGATCAAACGTCCCTGAGCCAATCTGCATCGGATAGGGTAGTCTTGCGCCGCCAAAGGACTCATCGATTGAACCTGTTGGAAAGCTGATCCCAAAGTTGAAATGAAGATGAAAGAGTTTCTTGTTGAGAACAAAATAGGTGGCTGTCAGTTTGATGTCACCGATACCCTCAGATTCTCTTATGAAGGTCGTTCCATTCATCCTTACATGATCCATTTTCTTGATCACGTAGGGAGCCATGACCATCAAAGTGAGCTCATCCAATGGAGCATACATCAATCCGAGCATATGCATTTCCATCGTCATTTTAGTGGGAGTGGCCATATAGCCTTGACTAATGACCTGGCTGTTAGTCAGACCATTGGTTCCATCACGCATTCCTTTCATAAACATACGCATATACTTGTAGGAGATCATCCAGCCGCCTGCGTGATGAGAATGCCCTCCAATAACGCCGAATGGATCAGCTAGATAACTATGATTATATGAGCCGTTCTTATGATTCATATGATCATGTCCACCCATAGACTCACCGGGAGACCCCTGATTTAAAGGGAAGGAAAAGGCGTACTGAACGTCTTGATTCCCTTTAGCATGAGTCAATGTGCTAAATACAAAAAAGAAACACAATAGTGTTATAATCCATTGATACATTATAACTTATCTCTCAAGTAGTTTTAGACCTATCCCCTATGTTCACCTTAAGGTTTGTACACAAAATGAACCGATCCATGATTAAGTAGACCATTCATGTTGATAAGAAAAGGAATGAACCTTTTAAGGGACGATCATTATTGTAATTAGATGATACGTTTAGCTATACACGAGAGGTTTTGGCGGATGAAAGATATTAAAAGCAAAGGTATCTTTTTTCAGGAATACCCTAAAATCAAGAATACATATATTGAATGAATTACTGATGGAAACAGAGCCTGGCTTGATTCCATATTTATTTTGCAGGGGGAAAAAGAGATCCTTCTGTTCAGGAGACTTAGTTTGACCATGTAAGGTGCCGCAAAAGTCATCAGCACTGACTTGTATGCTTTGGTCCAGTGATAAAACACAGTGCAGCACGCAATCCCCTGACAGGGAGTAGACGGACACAAAGAGAAAGTTACAAAGAAGTAAAATATGGATTAGAGAACTGAACTTTGTTTGAGTCATTTTTACACACTGATTTGATATTATTAGATAGTACTGATAAAACATTTAGTAATAATTGCCTGTAGGGGCAGGTTTTAAACCTGCCCCTACAGGCAATTGGATAAACTTGTCACTTATTAGTTTACCACTCCCTATCAAACATTGCTATTTAGACTGATTTTCATAGAACTCGTCTACCGACAGGTCCTTCTGCTGAGCCGCACTCGTGGCCAATTCATCGCAGCGTTCATTCCCGGAATTCCCTGCATGACCCCTGACCCACGTAAAGGTAACGTCATGTTTACCGCATAGACCCAGCAAACGATCCCATAAATCCGGGTTCAAGGCTTTATCACGTTTATTCCGCATCCAGCCTTTCTCTTTCCACCTTTCAGCCCACCCTTTATTGATACTATTACACAACAACTGAGAGTCCGTATAGATTGTCACACGACACCTGGATTTTAAAGTCTCCAGCCCAAGGATAGCGGCCAGTATTTCCATGCGGTTATTGGTGGTATTTCTAAATCCTGCCGAAAGTTCTTTGCGATGCTTTCCGCTCATCATTACAACGCCATAACCTCCATTACCGGGGTTTCCTTTTGCTGCACCATCGGTATATATTGTAATTTTTGTCATTTTTATTAAACGCCTAAATTAGTTCTAAAAAGTTTAACTGCTATTGCCAATAAAATTACACC
>CAJXGR010000019.1 GCA_913053665.1 uncultured Spirochaetia bacterium | reverse complement strand
TTATCCAGTAACTCTTTCAAAGAATCCCTTAACTTTTACGAAAATGAGACGTGGTTTGCAAGAAGTGATTGGAAAAAAGGTTTAGCAGAAGTGACGCAATCAAGGCAAGCCCAGCCATGGCGTCAGCAAGATTTTAATTTAAAGGGATATTCTGTATTTGAAGAAGTTACTGAAAAGAGCGTCATAAGTAGAGGATCTAGGAACGCTATTATCAGAAAGGATTTTCCGGACACCATGTTCTGGAAAGCCCACCTTAAGACAGATAAAGAGGGTATCGCGAAAGTTAAAGTGAAGTTTCCCGATAGCCTCACCACCTGGAAGGTTACTTCCATTGCGATTACAAAGGACTCTAAGGTGGGTGTCTATGATCTGAAAGTGATTAGCAAAAAGAAGCTTATCGTGAGACTTCAATCACCCCGCTTTTTTAGGGAGAAAGATCGTGTTCTTGTGAGTGGTATTGTCCATAACGACATGGATGAAGATAAAACCGTATGGGTTCGCCTTCAGGTGAGTAAAGCCCTTGAGATACTTGGTGGATCCAATAAACTTAAAGATGTGAATAGGAGGAAGCTTGGCAGAAGATTGGCTCAAAGGGAAATAAAAATCCCAGGACACGGGAAAAAGCGTTTAGACTTCATGGTTCACGTTAAGGATATGGGGATAGATATTTTAGAACAGGGAAAAATGGCTAAATTATCTATCACAGCCCAGACTGATAAAGAAAGTGACGCCATGATGAGAACAATACCATTAATAGAGTATGGTGTGGAAAGAGTTATACGCCAGAATGGCGTATTGGACATGGCTAAAGATCGTAAGGAGGTGGCGATAACATTGGATAGACCCGAATCCTTGAAAGTGGGGAGTGAACAATTGATCATCACTCTAAATTCGGGGATCGCTGGCGTGATCATGGATAGTATACCCTATCTCATTCAATATCCTTATGGCTGTGTTGAACAGACCATGAGCCGATTTCTTCCGGCTGTTGTTGTTAGAAACACACTGAAAGGCTTAGGGATTTCCCTTGAGAAAACCTCTCTGGATCAAGGGAAAAGGCCTCAATACTTCTCTTTAAATCCTGTGTATAAGACATCCGAGATGAATAAAGTGATCAACAAAGGCTTAAAAAGACTTTATGACTTCCAGAATAGTAATGGGTCATGGGGCTGGTGGTCCGATGACCCTTCTGACCCTTACATGACATCTTACGTACTTTATGGCCTCTTCACGGCACTTAAATCAGGTGTGAAGGTGGATAAAAAGACTATCAAAAAGGGGATGGACTATTTAGTGGAGGAACTAAGCAGAGTCAGAGACAAGGATGAGACCTTAAACCATTGTAGAACTGATTCCAATAGAATCTACATGCTTTATGTCCTTTCTTTAGTGGATGCAAAACGCTTTATGAAGAGTGACTATATAAAATTACTGCTCACAAGGTATTGGGAGAATCGTGAAGACCTGGATATTGTCTCAAAAGCTTATTTAGCCCTCACCTTTCATCAGATCGGTGAAAGACAGAGGGCCAAGATCGCATTGAAGCATCTTGAGAACTTTATAGAGGTTGATCAGAAGAAGGAGACAGCCTCTTTTCATAACGATGATCCTATCACTCATTCCTATGAAAGCAGTATTGAGGGGACAGCCATCTCTCTGAGGGCCTTCTTGACAATAGATCCTAAAAACCCGTATATCCCTATGATGGTGAAAGGCTTGGTGGAAAAGAGAAAAGGAAGTCGCTGGCATTCAACGAAAGGTTCAGCCCTCGTGATCTATGCTTTAGCAAAGTATCTAAGCATCTCAAATGATCTTGATCCTGATCTCACAGTAGATATAAGCTATGGCAAACACTTCAAGAGGTCTTTCAAAGTGACTAAAGAAAATCTTCTAACCAGGTCCCGCCGGATAGTATTATCATCGAATGTTCTCAGAAAAGATGATCAGAAAGTGAAGATCAGGATAGAAGGAAGTGGAAAGCTATACTACACAAGTGAATATAAATATTATTCAAAGCAAAACCTTATTAAGGCAGAAAAAGAAGGTGTTGAGATTACAAGACGCTATTTCAGGCTTACCCCCAAGAAAGTAACTCGCTATAAAAGGCAATGGAACAGTAAAAGGAAGCGTTATCGTCTACAGCCTTATAAGGCTCTGAAGTATATCAAAAGAGTAATAAAGCCTGGTACGAAGATTCACAGCGGCGATCTCATTGAAGTGGAGCTAACTCTACGTGGGAAAGAGGATTTGGAGTATGTGATGGTTGAGGACTTTAAGCCGGCGGGTTGTGAACCCCTAGCCCTGAGAAGTGGATCAAGTGATCAGGACATCTATGGTTCAAATGTAGAGTTGAGAGATAACAGAGTCGTTTTCTTTATCACCTACGTTTCCAAGGGATTACATAAGCTACATTATAGGCTGAGGGCAGAAATACCCGGACGCTTTCATGTGATGCCCTGTCAGTTGCAGGCTATGTACAGTCCAAATATTCACGGGATGAGCAAGAGTTGGGTGATGCATATTTTAGAGAAACCAGGAAAATAGCGATTTGTTACATTAAGGTCTCACAAAGGCTTAGGATAGTATTGTTAAGTGTTCTAAGGGGTTATGGAAAGGGATAATTTGGAGACTCAAGCTCTATACCACTGCTATTTTCATATTTAGCTCTTTGGATGGCCTCATCCGTTCGTTTTAGAAAGCTACCTATCGTATCGTCCATTTTAAGTTGTGAGAGCCCAAAAGCTTTGTGGATCTTTTCTTGAGAGGCAAGAAGTTTTCTCAGTCTTATAGCCATTGTTTTGGCATCCTCTAAAATAGTGTCTGGTACAAGTATACCAAGCCTTGATTCACCAATTCTACTGATCACATCGCATTTATAGGTGTTTGCTGTTATAATATCAGCGATCTCTTTTAGGTCAGATTCCGTTATTTCCTTATTATCAGTATCTTTATCTGATAAATAAAGGTCTAATAAAATGAGAGACAGGGGGGTCTTGCAGCGTTTTGCCTTTTTTATCTCCCTGAATAGAGAGTGAGCAAACTTTAAGCGATTGTCTAGTCCAGTTAACGAGTCTTTTGTCCCATCAGTATTAAGAGTGCTTAAATCAGGCTTTTTTTGTATTTGTTCGACAAAGGATAGGATGTGTTTTTTGCATCCTGGAAATAATTTGTGATGAATCCAATACTTACAGAAGTATTTCTCATTTTCTTCTGGATTATAGAACTGAACAATATGTTCCTTGTCAGGTTCCTTTAAAACCTTTTTGAGCCAGGATAAATCCCCATTATAGTAGGGTATGTCATTGATATTGGATATAAAAGGTGAGAGGTCATTATGCTCTTTCCTAAAGCTATCCAAACAATTATATCCTAAAAATTGAAGAAAGGAATGATTAATAAAATCGATTTTATCTCCATCGCTGATGATCATAAAATCGGGACTCATATCCAGGATGAGATGAATATCTTTCTCAATGGCCGGATCCTCTTTTTTATGGAATAAATGACTTACATTCTTGCAAATAGCGATAAGTAACCCATCAAGATCGATGGATCTGGGGATAAAAGTATCGATTCCAATGGACATGGCCTTTAGAAGGAAGTTATCATTGTCAGTATCTGTGATTATGATGGTTGAAACAGTGTCTTTAAGTTTCTTTAAAGCCTCGATGCCTTCCAGATCATGATTTTCAGCCATTGAACTGTCTATAATCAATAGATCAGGTTGATATTTCTGATAATCCTTAATAAGCTTCTGATAGTCGTCACAGAGATATATGTCACCAATTTTATCTTTCAGACCATGTATTAGATCATTCGTAATGTTCTTGTCACAGCCTAGAAATAAGACACTGATAGTTTTTAAGAAATCTGTATCAATAAATAAGAGGTTCATGAGATAAATTGGCCTAGAACTTATTTTTTATTATAATATAACGAATCACAGGATTTTTTCTACTTTTAACCTCAGAAAAATGTCCGCTGGGAGTTTGACATTGAAGTTTATTCACACACTTTCTGATTATTTATCTCATAATCAAGAATACAAAAGGCTTCTAAAGGCCATTGAGCAAGAGGATGAGGCCGTAAGTTATAAGGTTCAAAACCTTTATGGCAGTTCTAAAGGCCTATTGGCCTATAAACTTTATGATGATCTAAGAAAAAAAGGTCAGAATATAGTGGTGGTGACTTCTACAACTCATGAAGCTGAAAGTATTTATCAGGATATAAAGTCTTTTTCCAGGAGTGATAGGGTTTTTTACTTTCCTCCCTGGGAGATTTTGCCCTATGAGAGCATATCTCCCTTCTATGATATTGTCCATCACAGGATAGAAGTGTTGCATCACCTAATATCCGATAAACCTTTGCTGATGGTGACTCCAATAGTTAATCTCATGAAAGTGATTATTCCAAAGGACGTTTTCAGGAAAGAATATCTCAATTTCAGTGTTGGTAAAGAGATTGACTACCATAAGGTAATCCAGATGCTGATTGAGTTGGGTTATTCTAAAGAGTATAAAGTGGATCAACCCGGGACATTCAGTGTGAAAGGGGGGATACTGGATGTTTTTCCATCTTCTTCTGAGGATCCCATACGTATAGAACTGTTTGACACTGAAATAGAGTCGATACGAACCTTTGATTCCATGACCCAGCTTTCTAAAGAGAAATTAGATGTCGTTGAGATACTTCCTCAAAGGGAGCTTATACTAAATGATGAAAGCATTTTAACGGCGATGGATCAAATGGAGGAACGTTTTAAGGGGCTTAAAACAATAGATGAGACCATCGAGAAGATCACCAATGGCATATACTTTCAGGGGATCGAACATCTGCTTCCCTTTTTCTACAATCGGAATACAATATTAGACTATATCAAAGACCACTCTCTATTTATCTTTAACGAAGAGAATGAAATAAAAAAGAAGAGTGAGTCGCTGTTTAAAGAATGCCGGACCCTATTTCATCAGAGTCACAAAGCCCATATAGTTAAGGCTAATCCTGAGGAGCTTTTTGATACTTATGAAGTCATCCAGTCGAGGATTCAAAAAAAGATTGTTATGAGTCACTTTTCCCAGTTCCAAAAGGGAGATACAGTATTTAATCTAAATGTATCATCGACTGATAGCTATATTGGGGATTTGACTCTCTTCAAAGATGAGATCAACAGCAAGTTAGAGGAGGGTTACAAAGTCTTTATCTTTGCCGCTTATGAAGGTCAGGCTCATCGGCTGCAGGCTGTTGCCAAAGAGCTTAAGCCAGTCCTTGATTTCGAATATATGAGTGTCACAAAGGGATCCAGTAAAAGTCACAAGAAGCTTTCTCCAACAGAGGATATAAACATTGGTAAGCTGAAAAGCGGGGTATACATTGGGGTTTCTGAACTGAGTGCCGGTTTTTCACTGCCTGAAGAGGGAATTATTGTTGTATTAGACCGCGAAATATTTGGTAGAAAGCGAAATTACTACAAGAAGCTTAGGAAAGTCTCATCCAGTCCCATTGAAAGCTATTATGATCTTAAGAAAGATGATCTGGTCGTCCATATCAATCATGGCATAGGCCAATACATTGGGATAGAAAGGATTCAGGTGGCAGGGAAGGAAAAAGACTTCATTCTATTGTTCTACGCTGATGAAGAGAAGTTATATGTACCCATTGAGCAGTTAAACCTTGTTCAGAAATACATTGGGAGTGAGGGGAGGAAGGCTCCTCTTGATAGACTGGGAGGAAAAAGCTGGGAAAGGACGAAAGCCAAGGCGAGACGGTCTGTTGAGGAGATCGCTCATGAGCTTATTGAGCTTTATTCGGCCCGTCGAAAGCTGCCGGGTTATGCCTTTCCTCCGGACACTGAATGGCAGCATGAGTTTGAGGCAGGCTTTCAGTATGAAGAAACACCGGATCAGTTGAAAGCGATTGGTGATATTAAAGAGGATATGGAGTCGACCCGTCCTACAGATCGTTTAATATGTGGTGATGTGGGCTATGGCAAGACAGAAGTGTCTATTCGGGCGGCGTTTAAGGCTGTGATGGATGGGAAGCAGGTTGCCATCCTGGTCCCCACCACAATTCTTTGTGAGCAACATTTCAGGACTTTCACCGATCGTTTCGCCTTATATCCCGTTAAAATTGAAATGCTTTCCAGGATACGGAGTTCTAAAGAGCAAAAGCAAATATTGAAACAGCTAAAGGACGGTGAGATCGACATTATAATCGGCACCCATCGTTTAGTCTCTAAAGATGTAAAGTTTAAGAACTTGGCCCTTGCGATCATCGATGAGGAGCAACGCTTTGGTGTGAAGCATAAGGAGGCCTTAAAGTCCTTCAGGAACCTCGTTGATGTGATCTCTATGACGGCAACACCCATTCCGAGGACTCTTCATATGTCTTTAGTGAAAATACGTGACATGAGTGTGATTGATACTCCTCCTGAGAATCGCCGTCCCATAGAGACTTACACTATGGAGTTTAATGATGACATCATTAAAGACGCGATTCACAGGGAACTGGATCGGGATGGCCAGGTCTACCTTGTACATAATCGTGTCCAAACCATAAAAGGCTTTGCCAGATATGTAAACACCCTGGTTCCAGAGGCGAGAGTCTGTGTGGCGCATGGACAAATGGAGGAACATGATCTGGAGAATATCATTGTCGAGTTCATTGGTCATAAGTACAATATATTGGTCTGTACAACGATTATAGAGTCCGGGATCGATATATCCAATGTCAATACTATTTTAATCGATCGGGCGGACTCACTGGGTTTGTCACAGCTCTACCAATTAAGAGGCCGTGTGGGAAGGGGTGATCGAAAGGCCTACTGCTATCTCTTCTATGCTCAGGACAAGCCCCTCACAGAGATTGCCCAGAAACGTCTTGCTGTGATTAATGAATATACTGATCTGGGCAGTGGTTTCAAGATTGCGATGAAGGATATGGAGTTCAGAGGGGCGGGGAATGTTTTAGGTATTGAACAAAGCGGGAGTATAGTGAGTGTTGGCTTTGAACTGTATTGTAAGTTGCTGGATGACGCAGTTGTCGAGCTGAGTACAGGGGAAAAGGCTTATGATACAGAGATATACGTAGATCTGAAATACGATGGGTATATTCCTGACGACTATATCCCTGATGAGAAGCAGAAGATAGAGGTTTATAAAAAGATAGCGGGGGCGATTAGTGAGGATGAGATAGGGTCTATCAAGGCTGAGTTGGAGGATCGCTTTGGCAGTCCACCACCTATCATATCAAACCTGCTGAAACTTGCTGAGGTCAAGGTGATTGCGAAATCCCTCAAGGTATTCTCTATTGTTGAACGGGGAGAGGAGGTGGTCATTGAGTTCAACGAGCATTCCATTGTCCGTCCTGAGCGAATCCTTATTTTGGCCCAGAAGTATAAAAATGCTTTACGCATCCATCCGAAGGAAAGTCATAAGCTCTATCTGAAGGTGAAAGCGGATTCCCTTGAAGGCAAAGTTCATTTCTTGAAGGAAATATTAAGTAATATAAAGTGATCATTCTAATCTATGATTGTAAAAAAACATAACTAAAGTGTTAATTATAGCGAAATTTCTTATTATTTTATACATTGTTAGGACTTTATATATTGGTACTATTATGGATAGAATAGAACTTGGCTCTAGGACAGCAAAAGGCGGATTCGCTAATGAAAAAGATATATGTGTTAAATTCAATAATTGGAAGGTAGATAAGGAGGCTCAAACATGGTTTAAGATATTGGGTTATGATATAGAGAAAATTGATTTTGTAAAAGCTATTCAAATTCCAGTAAGAATTAAGAAAAGTGAATTAGACAAGTATACTGTAAATATCGAAGTATATGATGAACTTATAAGATTTAAGAAAGCTGATATACAAATAAAGATTACTATAATTATTGGAAACATTTTGAAAATAGAGAATCTTTCCTTGAAGAAAGCTAATTCAGATGCTAATTACAACCAGATTGATAAACGATCTGTTAACACTTACCAAGAAATGTGGAGATTCGATGATGATATTGCTTTCTGGCTAAAACTCTTTACCGGTGAAAATAATATTAATTCATATCCTGGTCTTAAAACTAACAGAGAATTAAGAAATATGAAAAGGATATTTTTTGATGAAATGCCAGACAATAAAATAAAGAAAATTGTAAGGTTCTTTAAGAAAAACAAGATTCTTGTTGTAAGTGATTTATTGAAGGGGAGAGGAGGACTGTCTGCAAATTGGATTTTGGTAACGAAATTGAATAAATCTGATAATACAACGACCTGGATATTGAAAGATATTAATTATGCCATGAATTTTTTCGGGGGTGGGGAGATCAAAATATCACCAAAAGGAAGTTTATCAATAGGTAGGATTACTATGCAAAGAAAAGGAGGGACTCCTGATCCCACAAAGCTACAATTTAAAATTAAACCATGTGATTTATTTTTGGAAGGTTGATAATGAAGCTTAATAAAGTATATTTAGGAAATTGCATTGACTTAATGAAATCCTTTCCAGAGAAGTCAGTCGACTTGATTTTTGCTGATCCTCCTTTCAACATTGGGATAAAGTATGATCGTTATCAGGATAATCTAACTTATGACCAATATTATGATTGGTCACAGCTTTGGATGGAAGAGGCTTATAGAACATTAAAGGATAAAGGGTCAATTTATGTTGCTATAGGAGATGAATTTGCGGCTGAAATTAATATCCTGTTAAAAAAACTTGGTTTCTATTATAGAAACTGGATTATTTGGTATTATACTTTTGGACAAAATCAGCGAAAGAAATTTAACCGGTCTCATACTCATATTATGTATTTCACAAAAAATAAAGAAAACTTTACCTTTAACAATGATGAGATACGTGTTCCTTCTGCTCGACAACTGGTATACAATGATAAACGAGCCAATCCTAAAGGCAAAGTCCCTGACGATGTATGGCAATTTTCAAGGGTATGCGGGACATTTAAGGAACGCTTCAAAAATCATCCTTGCCAAATGCCTGAGTTATTGTTGGAAAGAATTATTCAGGTGAGTTCTAACACAGACGATTTGGTATTGGACCCTTTTGGAGGAACGGGTACGACTGCGGCTGTTGCCAAAAAACTTGCTAGACATTATATAACAATGGATGTATCAGAAGAATATTATAATCTTATATTGAATAGATTGGATTCCAATGAGAAAGGGCTAAAGCAAGCTGTTTCACACAACGAAGAGGTACAAATTAATCTGTTTAACGTTTAGTGAAAGAGGATTTTGTTATCGGACAGGGAGCCTCTTATTTAAGGAGGCTCCAATAGTTTAACTATTCAATTATTATAAATCAAAGGTGAAGCGCTGGCCAATCTCAATCCCTAGACTTTCACTGCCATGAGCACCGTTTTCATAGATGCCACTTATATAAGTTGGAAACTGTCCTTTTTTATCAAATGCTTTGAATAATAGGCTAGGACGGAAATAGAATCTATCTATGGCCCCATCCTCTTTAAAGAGGGTGTTGCGGAGAAACCCAGCCTCTAAAGTCATAGCCACTCTTTCATCGGCTATGTCATCATAGAATATTCCTAGTCCCACATAGATTTTTGTGATAATAGCATTGTCAACTATCTTTGTAGTGGGTTTTTCAGCATCAAAAAGACCTACTATGAAAAGCTTGGATCTCTGATTGAACCAGATATTGATCCTGGTACCCCCATTCAGGGCAAAGCCATCGGATCTTTCAATGTTCTTTATGGCTGTACTGGGGTCTGGGTCTTTGTTTTTGGCGTTTATTTGTAAGAACCGAAAGCCAATAAGAATGTCAAGAGTTAGTAGATCTTTGTCCTTTAAGGAGCCAATGAATTCTCCATCGTAGTTGATCGATAAGAAATAGAGGGGTACCCCTTCTTTATCCTTGTCTGATCGGCCAGAAAAGGTTATAAAAGATGTTCCTGTCGTGATAAAAAGGCCTTTAAACTTCATGTTGTTTGTCGACTCTACTGAAAACAATGGGTGGGAGTTCATCAAAACGATAAGACACAACGAGATTATTAATTGCTTAATAAATAGTTTCATTAAGCCCTCCAAATAGAGAATTATTCATAAGTTATAGAACTTATGAATCTCTAACAACGTTAGAGTCGATTAGAAGTAGATGGGAGAGGAATACTTGATCAATCCATCCCTTTAATCCTGTTTGCATTCGGACAGGTCTTACCTTTTTGGAGAGAGGCTAATAGAGACCTAACGTTTTTTTAAAGAACCTGTTGTGGGATAATCAATCTAACTGTCTTGAGATAAGTAAAATAGAGACTTCAATCAATTGGGTGAATAAAGACACTAGAAAAAAAAGGTGACAATGTTCCCATTTTTAGCTTTATTTTTACTAATATAAATTACATTCACAGATCTGAGGTTTCAGGAAAATGACTTTTGAGTCTCCTATCATTTTAGTATTGTTGCTTCTTATCCCTCTGGCCCTGTATTTGAAGTTCAAGACCTCGTATTTTTCTGGGGGACAGCTAAAAGTTTCAACATTAACTCTCATCAAGATGGCTCAAAGATCAACTCAAAGATTGTGGAGCCCTCTCCCCTTCGTATTAATGGTTATTGCATTGACTCTATTTATTCTCACTCTAGCCCGTCCTCAACTTCATTACAAGAGGATTTCCCATAGTGTTGAAGGGATAGAGATCGTATTAGCGATGGATATATCCATCAGCATGTGGTTTCTGGATGATGAGATTGGTGCTATGAAACGTGTGGGCCTTGACAATAGCTTCAATCGCTATGTTTATACCGACTCAACACGTAGGCTGAAACAAAGAATCCATATAGCCAAAAAGGTGATCACTGAGTTCATCGGCAAACGGAGTACTGATAAGATTGGATTGGTGGCATTCAAGCGTAGAGCAGTCACCCTAACCCCTCCCACTATGAAGCAAAGCTATTTGAAGAACCTGGTGAAACGTCTTAACTTGAGTATGATACGAGACAATGGTACGGCGATTGGTGACGCTTTGGGAAGTAGTATTAATGCCCTAAGATACTCTAAAACCAAAAATAAGGTCATTATTCTGATCACCGATGGCAATGATAATCAGGAAGGGCGAAATGATTATCCTGAAGGTCAGGAGAATCCACCCTACATCCTTAGACAGCTTGAAGCGGCTCAGTTAGCGTCTGATAGGAATATCAAGATATATACCATTGGGATAGGGGGGAGTGGGAGGGTGTTTTCGCCTCAAAACTTGCTTGAAAGACCGATTCTCCCCTATGAGGATTATGAAAATAGCATATACTTTATCGAGTATGGGACTGAGCAGATTAATGATAGATATCTTAGAAAGATATCTCAAATGACGGGTGGGGAATTCTATAGGGCGAACAATGAGGCTCAGCTTCAATCTATTTATGCGAAAATCGATAAATTGGAGAAGAGTGAGTTTGACGAGCGTTTTATCATCGAAAAAAATGAGATCTATCAGTATTTTTTATATCCCGCACTCTTTGTCCTGGCCCTTGGTGTTGGACTTAAATATACGCTTTTTCGTGTGTTACCCTAGAGGTTTGTATAAATCATCTAACTTGGAAGGATTATGATATTTGCCCATCCAGAACACCTCATCTACCTTATGATTCCAATTATAACTTTTGGAGTATACATAAGTTATCGCATTCTTAGAAAAAAAGACCTCAAGGCTTTGGGTGAGGAGACCCTTCTGAAGAAGATCTTCACTCATGTGGATGACAGAAGGCGTCACATTAAGTTTGGATTGATCTTTCTGAGTTTAGTGTTTGCGGTTCTATCTCTCATGCAGCCAAAATGGGGGAAAGAGTTAGTGAAAATCAAGGAGAGAGGGGCTGAAGTTGTTTTTATACTGGATAACTCTTTGAGTATGCTTGCTGAAGATGTTTTTGATGAAAACGTGGCGTATAATGCTAAGGAGATCAGCCGATTCGATCGAGGCAAAGAAATTATGATCAAAATGGCGGAGATTCTTAAAGGAAACAAGCTCAGCTTGATTTTGGCGGCCAGAAGACCTCAAATTGAATGCCCCTTAACATTTAATTATGAGTTATTATCTCACGCCTATATCAAGCAGGCGAAAATAGCCCCTTCCTATCGCCAGGGGACTCGTTTGGCTGATGCCATTGAAAATGCTTTCAGTCTTTATAGTGAAGGAAAGGTATT
This sequence comes from uncultured Spirochaetia bacterium, assembly GCA_913053665.1. Lineage (GTDB taxonomy): Bacteria > Spirochaetota > UBA6919 > UBA6919 > UBA6919 > CAJXGR01. The sequence continues at coordinate 5,532 of CAJXGR010000019.1, read as the reverse complement.
TCCTAAAATCATCATCCTGGTGTCTGATGGGGAAGATCACAAATCCAGAATAAAGGAAGTGCTTAAAAATGTGAAGGACAAAGGAATCACGATATTTACTATTGGAGTAGGATCTAAGGAAGGGGCTTATATACCATTACGAAACATGGGATACTTTACAGGACAATATAAGCGTCATAGAGGGGAGCGTGTTTTAAGTGTCCTCCAGGAAAAAACATTAAAGTACATAGCAAACCATAGTTTGGGTGCCTACTATCATATTAGTTCAGGGCAGGATTTACAAGACTTGTACAGGCGGATTGGATTATTCAATCAGGGGAAATTTAGAAACAGCCAACTCCTTATGCTGAAAGATCAGTTTCAAGTCTTTATGTTAGCCGCTTTCGTCTTTTTAGTACTTGGTTTATTTATCCCTGAAACTAAAGGACAGCTGAAGATCCTTTTGAACACTAAGAATGTCACGTTTCTATTTCTTTTATTTCTGATCACTACAGGGTTTAGTCAGGATGTAAAGAAAGGAAATGAGTACTACAAGTCTAAACAGTATCAAAAAGCTATAGAGGAATACAGTAAATCTATAGAAAAGGATCCTGAGGATAGCGAAGCTCTTTTATACCGTGGGAACAGCTATTACAAAAAGAATGATCTTAAGAATGCCCTGAGGGACTATAAAAAGGGCTTGAACCTGTCAGAGAACTCAGAGTCAAAGAGCGATTTCTATTACAATATGGGTCGCACAGCTTATCAAATGGGTGATCGGGGGAAAGCCCTCCAATGGTATAGGAAGAGTCTAAAAGAAAATCCTGATCATCGAAAAGCACGCTATAACTACTATCTATTAAAAAAACTGTTAAAAAAAGAGAATAGAAAAGGATCCTCATCCAATCAAAGTCCTCAAGGACAATCCAATCAAAAAAAACCTTCTGATAAGCCTGGAGATGATGGGTCACCAAACACTAAGAGGGATCAGGAGTCGGATATTATGGATAGGCTCAGGGATCACCTAGGCATACCCAATAAAAAAGAATCACCAAGTCGTGATGAACCTAAGGCGCCACAAAAGACTCCAAAAGACCCTTCAGCCAAAAATGATATGAATAAAAAGCTGGATCAGCTCTTTAAGAGAGATCAGGAGAATCGATCTCAACTCAATCCACCTACAAATAGGGATTTTAGCAATTACTATTATAAAGATAAAGACTGGTAGGTGATTAAGCAAAGACTCATCCATGAGTAATTGTTCCTATCAGTAAATAATGACATTAAGGAGAATAGAAATGAGTGGAAACTCAATTCAGTTCTATGATAAGAAAACATGCGGGACCTGTAAGAAAGCCAAAAGCTATATGGATCAGCTTAAGATGGACTATGATCTGATTGACATCACGCAGAAGACGCCTCCACGCGATATATTAGAGAAATATATTGATGAAGCCAATCTCAAAGGATACTTAAACTCCAGAAGCACGATCTATAGGGAAAAAGGGTTCAGTAAGAACTTACCCTCCAAGGCTGAGGCAATCGATCTGATGATGGAGCATCCCGATTTGATTAAACGGCCAGTCATTATCCAGGGAGACAGGGTGCTTTTCGGCTTTGATGAAGGGAAAATCGACGAACTCGCTGAATAGACAGGATAAGTTATTATCAATTATATATTAAGAGGAAATAATGAAGGAAACAATTAAGTTAGGTCACAGCCCTGATTCGGACGACGCTTTCATGTTCTACGCAATCGCTCAAGGGAAGATTTCAACCGATGACTTTGATTTTGTTCATGTCATCGAAGATATAGAAACTCTCAACAAGAGGGCGCTCAGTAAAGAGCTTGAGGTCACTGCCATCTCAATCCATGCTTACACAAAGGTTTTTCAGGATTATGCTTTATTATCCTGTGGAGCCAGCATTGGTGATAAGTATGGCCCTATGGTTGTGGCTCAGTCACCTATGGCGGTGAAAGATTTAAAGGACAAAACCATAGCCATTCCAGGGGAAATGACCACCGCCTATTTAACACTCAGACTGTTGGAGAGGGATTTTAAAGCGATTGTTTACCCTTTCAATCAGATTATGGAGGCTGTTCAATCTGGAAAAGTGGATGCTGGACTGATTATCCATGAGGGTCAACTTCTATATAAACAGCTGGGATTGCATTTAGTTGTTGATCTGGGTGAATGGTGGTATGAGACAGAACATTTACCATTGCCTCTTGGTGCCAACGCAATCAGAAGGGATTTGGGAGAAGATAAAATCCGTAGAATTGGAGGTATCCTGAAGGAAAGCATTCAATATGCCCTGGATCACCGTGAGGATGGGTTGGACTACGCTATGAAGTATGCGGGTGACATGGAACGCCGTTTGGCAGACCAGTTTGTTGGGATGTATGTTAATGATTACACCTTGGACTTTGGGGATAAGGGGCGTGAGGGAGTCAAACGCCTTCTGAAAAAGGGTTATGAGGAAGGGGTCATCGAAAAAGACGTTACGCCTGAGTTTTACTAGACTGATAGGATAGAGCGGCCTGAATGAAACTCTTAAAGAGGGGATGGACGGCAATGGGCTTTGACTGGAACTCTGGGTGAAACTGCACGCCCACATACCAGGGATGATCAGGGATTTCAATGATTTCTACCAAATCCCTTTCTTTGTAGACTCCAGCAATCTTTAATCCCTTGGAGCAGAGTTTTTCCTTATAAGAATTGGCGAATTCATACCTATGACGGTGTCTTTCATGAATTATATGGGTCTTGTAGGCTTTATAGGATAGACTTTCCGAATTCAAAGTTGTCTCACTTTCGCCAAGACGCATGGTTCCACCTATATCCTGGATCACTTTTTGCTCTTCCAACAAGCTAATGACGGGATGTGGCGTATCTTCCTGGAACTCGGTGGAATGGGCATCCTTTAATCCAGAGACGTTTCTGGCAAACTCAACCACCATACAGTGCATTCCAAGGCAAACTCCAAAGCTTGGAATCTTATGCTCCCTTCCATATTGGCAGGACAAGATCTTTCCTGGTATTCCTCTCTCACCAAAGCCTCCCGGTATAATAATTCCGTCAATATCCTCTAGCTGACCATTTAAGCTCTCAGGTGTTAACTTTTCTGAGTGAATCCGTTTGATTTGGACAGAACTGTCGTTAGCGATGGCCCCGTGGTGAATAGCCTCATAGAGGCTTTTATAAGCGTCTTGGAGATCAATGTACTTGCCTATCACAGCTATTTGGACGTGATGTTTTGGGGAGTTCACCTTTTCTACAATAGATTCCCATCTCTTTAGGTTCCTTTTATTCTTTTTAAGCCCCAATTTATCCACAACAATATCGTCCAAACCCTCTTTACTGTACTGAATCGGGACTTCATATATGGTGGTATGAATGTCAAGGGCCTGAATCACGGCTTCTTTTTCTACATCGCAGAATAGGGCAAGCTTTTCCTTCATATCATTGGACATTTCCTTTTCGGTACGGCATAAAAGAATATCGGGTTGAATGCCAATGGCTCGAAGCTCTTTGACACTATGCTGAGTGGGTTTAGTTTTTTGCTCATCGGCAACGGATATATAGGGAATAAGTGTGAGATGGATGTACAGGGTATTTTCCTTGCCAATATCGTGGGAAAACTGTCTGATAGCTTCCAGGAATGGAATACTTTCTATATCTCCTACTGTGCCACCAATTTCAACGATTATTATATCGGCTTGACTGGCCTTAGCCACTTTTAATATACGAGATTTGATTTCGTTTGTGATGTGAGGAATGACTTGGACAGTTCGTCCCATATACTCACCCCTGCGTTCTCGTTCTATCACACTTAGATAGATTTGCCCGGTGGTTACAGAATTGATTCTGGAGACCTTTGAAGAGGTGAAACGTTCATAATTCCCTAAGTCCAAATCAGTTTCAGCTCCATCATAGGTCACATAGACTTCTCCATGCTGATACGGAGACATAGTACCTGGGTCGATGTTGATGTAGGGGTCCATTTTCTGTAATGCGACACTCAATCCACGACTCTCCAAGAGACAGCCCAATGAGGAAGCCGCAATTCCTTTGCCCAACGAAGAACTCACCCCGCCTGTTACAAATATAAACTTACTCGCCATAATCACCTATTTGATAAATTATTTCTTCTTGCCATCGGCTTTTTTCCCATTTACTCCAATAATTTTCTCTTCAAGATGCTTTTCCACCCGCAAGAGATCGTCAGGAACATCCACTCCAATTGTATCAAAAGGACTTTCTATCACTTTTATCGGGATGTGATTCTCCAGAAAACGTAATTGTTCCAGGTTTTCCTTTTTTTCAAGGCCTGAAGGAGGAAGATGGGCTATTTGTCTTAAGATATCTATTGGATAGGCATATATCCCGATATGCTTATAGTAGTGGTCATGCCTAGTGTTAACGGGATGAATGATGGGTGAGCGGGAAAAGCTGAGAGCCTCATCCTGTTGGTTGCATACCACCTTAACGATGTGGGGATTCAATAAGTCCTTTTGATCTGTGATCCTATATTTCAAAGTAGTGATACCGTGATAATCTCTGTCAATAAGGGGATATATAAGACTATCAATCATATTTCCCTGTATGAGAGGCTCATCTCCTTGTATATTGACATAGATATCTTTCTGAAGTGTTTGGCTGACCTCTATCAATCGTTCAGTCCCTGATTGATGCTGAGGTGATGTGAGAATGACCGGTATAGAAAGACTTTCGCAAACCTTAACGACCTGAAAGCTATCGGTAGCCACAATAATATCGTGAAGGAGCCTGGATTTTTTAGCCTGAGAGTAGACATGGTAGATCATAGGCTTTCCAAGTATTGGTTGGATCACCTTTAATGGGAATCGTTTTGAGTCTAATCTGGCTGGAATGACGCCTAATACAGTTTTTACTTTCTTAGCCCTACTTTTTTATGGATGTCTCATTTCTTAAGTCATTGGTTTGCAAGAATATATATAATAATCCATTAAATATATCATGGAAGAGATGAATAATCAAGAAATCATTTATTATATTGTAAAATATAGAATTATTCTCTTATGTTCAAGAGATTTAGATTAGAATAATCCTGACAATAAATAAAATTACTTACGAGAGGTCAGATATGCAAGTAAAAATTAATTATGAAGGACAAGACTATCAAATAGATGTAGAAGAAAACCAAACCATACTCCAAGCGGGTCTTCAGACAGACATTGATCTCCCTTATTCCTGTGAGGCAGGAGTATGCGGCGAATGCAAAGCCAAGTTGGTTTCTGGAGACGTTAATATGGAGATAGACGATGCCTTGGAAGAGGATGAGATGGATCAGGGGTTTATATTAACCTGCCAGGCTTTACTCAAAGAAGATTCTATTATTGAGTATCCGGAGGATAGGCTTTAAGAGAGGGTTGTAAGGTAAATTATCCAGTGGTTTTTGATCAACTGAACAGCCAATTGTCTAATCCATGAACACAGGTTTTCATTGTATGAATCAATAAAATTACGACCATTTCACCAAAAGATTCAATTGGAGGGGAGAAATACCGAT
>CAJXGR010000018.1 GCA_913053665.1 uncultured Spirochaetia bacterium | reverse complement strand
ATAAGAAGGTCGATTACAGCCCACATTAAATGTTCAATTCAACAGATTCCGGCGGGTCGCCCCTACGTCTTTGGCCCTGACAATTAAACGGCCTCTTCGGCCAAGACCCTTTCAGACGGCTGTACAACAGCTTCACTCTTTTCTGCCTCAAGGCTCATCAAGTGGACCACCTCGCTTAGTGCGGCCAAAGCCACTTCTAATTGACTTTCATCGGGTTCATTGGTGGTGAGTTTCTGGATGTAGTAACCGGGTCGGCTAATCCACTTAACGATGATATTGCTTTGCTTTTTGAATGAGAGTTTAAGCACTTCATAAGACACAGAAGCCACTATAGGAAGCAAAAGTATATGGCTTGGAATCAAGATCATTTTCTGGAACACGATATTCAGGGTTGCGTTGGTGTGCATCACCTTGAACCCGGGGAACATAGCGATGATGGCAACCGGCACAACGGAGAAGATAAAGATCGATATGAAGAAGACAAAGAACATAAAAGACGTTCCACAGCGTGGATGATAAGTCGTGAACTTCACTGCGTTGGGTATGGTAAGCTCTTCACCTGCCTCATAGGTATTCACAGCCTTATGCTCGGCCCCGTGATACTCAAAGACACGTCTCACGTCTTTCATCAGGGAAATGGCAAATACATAGCCGACGAATAAAAGCATACGGACTGCACCCGCTATGAGATTGAATAGAATGGGTGTTTCAGTTTCCCGTATCCCAAAAACCTCTGTGAGTATGTTAGGGATAGCGACAAATATACCCATCCCCAGCACGAGAGAAGTGACCACCATCAATCCAATGGTGAATCCTTCTGCCTTTTTCGTTTTCTCTTTCTCTTCATCGGGCAAAGCCTCATTGGCTGAGATGATCAGACTTTTTATACCAATCGCCATACTCTCGAATAAAGCGATCACACCCCGTAGGAAGGGGGATTTAAATACAGGCCAACGGCTTGCGAGGGATTTAATGTCCTTGGTGATCAGTTTGATCTCACCCGATTCTTTGCGTAAAGCCATCGTATAATGGTTTTTACCTCTCATCATGACGCCTTCGATGAGGGCCTGACCACCAACGTTTTCTTCTTGATTCACAGATTACTCCAAAATGATAAATTGGATACCAAATATAATGCAAAAATATCGATCTATCAAGACTTTTTCACGATGACCTCTAAAACATTCCTGACAAATGATCCGAGTTTCAATATATTCTTTTTAAAGGGGTGTGAGGAAATGAGATGAAAACAACGATTTCTATGATAGTTTTGTTATTTATATCGATCAACCTAACATTGTGTTCTGATTGGGGAAAACTGAATAAGGCCGATGAGTATACTAACAAAGGAATAAAGTTTCACGACCAGGCCAAGTATGAAAAAGCCCTGGAGTACTATTTCAAAGCCCTGAAGATCCGTGAGGATGTCCTGGGAAAGGAAGATCCTGATACAGCCAACAGTTACGCTAACATTGGTTTGATCTATGAGAATCAAGGTGAGTATAAAAAAGCGTTAGAGTACCAGTTTAAGGCCCTTAAAATATATGAAAAGGCCTTAGGAAAGGAAGATCCTGATACAAGCATCAGTTATAATCATATTGGAAGAGTCTACGACAGGCAAGGTAAGTATGAAAAAGCGTTGGAATACCACTTTAAGGCTCTTAAAATAGACGAAAAGGTATCAGGCAAGGAACATCCTGATACGGCCACCAGTTACAGTAATATTGGATGGGTTTTACTTCAACAGGGAAAGTATGAAAAAGCGTTAAGATATGATTTTGAAGCTCTGAAGATACGTGAAAAGGTTTTAGGGAAAGAAGATCCTGGTACGGCCACCAGTTACGGCAACATTGGATTAACTTATGACTATCAAGGTAAGTATGATAAAGCGTTAGAGTACCATTTTAGGGCACTTAAGATAGCTGAAAAAGTCTTTGGCAAAGAACATCCTTACACGGCCACCAGCTACAGTCATATCGGAACCGTCAAGTCCCACCAGAACAAGTATGAGAAAGCCTTAGAGTATTACTTTAAAGCCCTTAAGATCACTGAAAAAGTCTTTGGCAAAGAACATCCTGATGCGTCCAACGATTACATTAGTATAGGGGCAGTCTATCACGTTCAAGGAAAGTATAAAAAAGCGTTAGAGTACTATTTTAAGGGTCTTAAAATAGCTGAAAAGGTTTTAGGGAAAGAGCATCCTAGTACAGCCACCAATTACTACAATATTGGATTAACTTATTATAATAAAAAAAAGTACAAGAAAGCGTTACAATATTATTTTCTGGCTCTTAAGATACGTAAAAAGGTCTTAAGGAAAGAGCATCCTGATATGGCCGACAGTTACACCAGTATTGGGACGGTCTATCACATTCAAGGTAGGTATGAAAAAGCGTTAGGGTACTATTTTAAAGCACTTAAGATACGTAAAAAAGTCTTAAGGAAGGAACATCCTGATACAGCTACAAGCTATCATAATATCGGGTTAATTTATTATAACTTAGTGAACTACAAGAAAGCCAAAGACTATCTCCTAAAAGCCGTATCGATTTCTGTGAAAGCTTTAGGGAAGAAGCATCCCGATACAAAAGTCTTATACCGTGATCTGAATATGGTTTACAAGGCATTGGGGGATAGGGAAAAGGCAGAGTATTACAAAAGAAAGAGTAAGTAACCTATGCAATAGCATGCTTTTATCTATGAGTAAACCCGCATGTTTTCCTTTCCACAGACAATTCCGTACAGGTTCAACATGTTGAACCCGTACGGAATAGGGAGGGCCGGAGTTCATCCTTCTGAAATCACCAATGACACGGTGGATTGGGCAAATACATGGCACGTCAAATTAGCCAGACCTTAGGGGCGACCCGCCGGGTCGCCCCTACAGGTCACGTATCAGCGGCTTTTCCTACAATAGACATCCCCTTTCTCCAGCTTGTCCTGAACCTCATAGAGTCCATTTGTTGACCCAAAATAGTATGACGACTCAATCATTGGAGATCAAAGTAGATCTCGCATTTGGGCAATGACTTCTTGATCTTCTTTTTCTCCTTTTCGCTTAAGGGGTTGTTCCAAAGGCGAAGTTCATTGAGATGGGGCAAACTGTAAACCCCATCGGGCAGGCGACTGAGTTGATTGCTCCCCAGGTAGAGGGTTCTAAGCTCTTTAAGGCGGGCAATATCATTGGAGAGCTCTGTCAAACTATTACCCAGGCTGAGAGTTCTCAGGTTCACCAGTTGGAACAGTTCTTTGGGTAGGCTAGTCAGTTCATTGGCTCCGGCGTCCAAAACCTCTAACTTGATGAGCTTTCCAATCTCAGAGGGTAGATCCATGATTTTATTCTCATTAATATTCAGCTCTTTCAGGTGACTAAGTTCACCAATCTCTGAGGGGAGGGTGAGAAGTTGATTATAACGAACGTCGAAACGCACCAGATGGGTGAGCCTATTAATTTCCTTTGGGATCTCCATAAGCTTGTTATAGTCCAATGACAGGATGCGTAAATTGCGAAGTTTAAGGATTTCCGGAGGGAACGAATCGATACGGTTGCCCCAAACAAGAAGCTCCTGGAGGTTTGTGAGCGTGGCAATCTCCGGGGAAAGCTTTGTAAAATGGTTGTGATTAAGATCCAGGGACTGGAGGTTCTTGAATTTCCCAATCTCACGGGGGAATTCCGTGAGCCTCAGATTATCCAATTCCAGTTTGATCACCTTGTCCGGTTCTACGAGAGCCTCTTCCAGGCTGGTGTAAGCCTTGACGTCTTCCAACTCCTCAAGGCTTAGCAATCCTTTTCCACTTTGTGAGTCATGCTTTTCGCTGGAAACGGTCTTATCTGTCGGATTGGTACTTTTTCCACGTTCACAGCCTACGATAGAGACTGAGAGCAATGAAAGTATGAGCACTATGTGTTTAATCATTTCTTACCTCAAAAAATACTTTATCAATTGAATCACAGCTTTTACAGGTCAAGCCTCAACGTGATCCGCCAGAATGGAGACCAGATTATTCCTGACTTCAGCAATTCCCCCTTCCACAGTATAAACTTTAGGACTGTTATCCTTTAAAGTAAGTAATAACTTACCTTTCGAGAGGAGGGTCACGAGGGGTGCGTGGTTTTCTAAAATCCCAATCTCACCCAGATAAGCCGGGAGAGTCACCGCCTGAACCTCTCCCTCAAAGAAGAGTTGATCGGGTGTTACCAGCTTACATGTCATATTCGATACCTCAAAGCCTTATTGGTTCGCATGATTCTATTCCTTTGCCATGTCTTTCGCTTTTTGGATCACCTCATTAATGTCTCCCGCCATATAAAAAGCTTGTTCAGGAAGGTCATCGTGCTTTCCAGAAATGATCTCTTTAAAACTATGGATGGTGTCTTCCAGTTTGACATAACGTCCCTTCATTCCTGTAAAGGCCTCTGCCACTGTAAAAGGCTGGGACAAGAACTTCTCAATACGGCGTGCACGGGAGACCAGCTTTTTATCCTCCTCAGAAAGCTCTTCCATCCCAAGGATAGCGATAATGTCCTGAAGGTCTTTATACCGTTGAAGGATCTTTTGGATGTCCCTCGCTATTTGATAATGCTCCTCACCAATGTATTCGGGGGACAGAATCCGCGAACTGGAGTCCAGAGGGTCGACAGCGGGATATATTCCTTTCTCTGAAATCTTCCTGGACAGGACAGTACTGGAATCCAGGTGGGCAAAGGTGGTCGCAGGAGCTGGATCGGTTAAATCATCGGCTGGTACGTAAACAGCCTGAACACTGGTGATAGAACCCTTTTTGGTAGATGTAATTCTCTCCTGAAGTTCCCCCATTTCCGTTGCGAGAGTGGGTTGATAGCCCACAGCTGATGGCATACGCCCCAAGAGAGCTGAAACCTCCGATCCCGCTTGAGAGAAGCGAAAGATATTATCGACAAACAGGAGAACGTCACTTCCACGCTCGTCTCTAAAGTACTCACACATGGTGAGTGCTGATAAAGCTACTCTAAGCCTTGCACCGGGAGGTTCATTCATTTGGCCGTAACACAAAACAGTCTTCTCAAGGACTCCTGATTCCTGCATCTCAAGCCAGAGGTCGTTCCCTTCACGGGTACGCTCACCAACTCCCGCAAATACCGAGAATCCACCGTGATGTATGGCAATATTGTTTATGAGTTCCATGATGATCACAGTCTTTCCTACACCGGCTCCTCCAAATAGCCCTGTCTTACCCCCTTTAACATAAGGAGCCAAGAGGTCGATCACTTTAATCCCTGTCTCAAAGAGCTCTGTTTTGGGTTCCAGGTCTTCAAATTTGACGGTTTTCTTATGGATAGGTTGACGGCTCTCAAATTCGGGAGCTTCTTTCTCATCCACCACCTCCCCAAGGACGTTGAATATCCGACCGAGGGTTTTTTCCCCTACTGGAACAGTGATCGGCCCACCCGTATCCATGACTTCGCTCCCACGAATGACCCCATCGGTAGATCCCATGGAAATAGCCCGTACACGACCTTCTCCCAGGTGCTGTTGAACTTCTACCGTGAGGGTTGTCTTTGTTCCTTCTATCTCTAAATCAAGTTTTAAGGCGTTATGGATGGCTGGAAGTTGGTGTTCTGCAAACTCTACATCCAATGTGGAACCAATTACCTGTGTGACTTTACCTTTACTCATAATAATATCCTGTTTAGTTGTATAGAATCAAGAATGGAGGGCTTTAGCCGCCCCCATAATCTCAATAAGCTCTTTAGTGATCTTATTCTGTCTGGCCCTGTTGTACAGAAGGGACAAGTCTTTAATCATATCACCAGCCGAGTCGGAGGCCTGTTTCATGGCAATCTTCCTCGCGATCTGTTCCGATAGATTCGTTTGTAATATGGTGTTGAAAACCTTAATTCGTAGGGCTACCGGTAGAATACGATCCAATACTTCATGGCCTGCCGGTTCAAAGAGATAAATCGGTCTATAGTCTTCTGATAATTCCTCTGTTTCATTGGTCTCCACGTCAAAGGGCAGTATCTTTTCAACGGCAGGGCGTTGCTGACCGCCACTTAAGTATTTTGTATACACTAAATAGACTTCATCCACCTTTTCAGTGGAGTAGAGATCACTGAGTTGATCAGCGATAGAGGCCATGCGATCAAAATCCACATGATCGTCAATATCAGTAAAGGTCTGATCAGTGGGGATTTTATTAAACTGAAAATAGCTGATCCCTTTTTTACCTATAGTAAACAGTTTAATGGCTTTTTCTTCTTCTTTTAGCGTTGAGTAAAGCTTTTTAGTCAACTGCAACACGTTATTATTGTATCCACCGCATAATCCACGATTTGATGTAATCACAAGAATAAGGCTATTCGCGATAGAGTCATGGCTTTTGATGAGTGGGTGGTCTGTTGCCAGGCCGTCGTCCTTGAAGTATTGGATGAGATGGTCCATCAGGCCAATCAGACTGTGGTAATACTCACGGGAGCTTGCAAGCCGCTTTGTATTCTTTTTAACTTTAGCTGTAGAAATCTTTTCCATAGTCTCAGTGATCTTTTTTATGTTCTGAACGGAACCTATCTGATTGCGTATCTCTCTAACTGTGGCCATGTCAATGATTCCTTGGTTTATTTTACCTGTTGTAAGGACGAACCCACGCGTTCACCCTTCCACCACCTATCCGTACGGGTTCAAATGTTGAACCCGTACGGATAGGTGACATTCGCCTTTACGATACCTGTATGGCACTCTGGATTAGACAGACACGTGGGTCTGCCCCTACAGATCAACCCATTTATAATTTAGCCATCAAGACCTTTTTGGCTTTTAAACGTTTCAACAAAGTCTTGAATGACTTTACCAAGCTGACTTTGATCCTCTATATCCCGGGCTTCTCTGATGGACTTCAGGATAGCTTTATGTTCCCTTTTGAGATGCTCTATGAACTGCTCTTCAAAGTCCGAAACCATGCTTTGGGGGATAGAGTCAATATAGCCTTTAGTTCCTGCAAATATAGTCGCTATTTGCTCTTCCACAGGGATAGGCTTGTACTGTCCTTGCTTTAAAAGCTCCACCAGACGGATTCCTCTATCCAGCTGTCCCTGTGTCGCTTTATCCAACTCGGTACCCAGAGATGAGAAAGCTTCTAACTCCCTGAATTGGGCCAAATCAAGGCGTAGGGACCCTGCCACCCGCTTCATCCCTTTGGTTTGAGCGTTCCCACCCACACGAGACACGGAGATTCCCACATCGATGGCCGGCCGAATACCCGATGAGAAAAGCTTTGGCGTGAGATAGATCTGTCCGTCAGTGATTGAGATTACGTTTGTAGGGATATAAGCTGAAACTTCCCCCTCTTGGGTCTCAATAATGGGAAGGGCCGTAAGGGATCCTCCTCCCATTGCGTCAGAAAGCTTAACGGAACGTTCAAGAAGTCTTGAGTGAAGATAGAACACATCTCCCGGAAAGGCTTCTCTTCCAGGTGGCCTCTGAAGGAGTAAAGATAACTGTCTGTAGGCATTTGCGTGTTTGGATAAGTCATCATAAATACAAAGAGTGTCTTTCCCTTGATCAAACATGAAATACTCCGCCATGGAGCATCCGGCATAAGGAGCGATGTAGAGCATGGGCGCTGGATCACTGGCGTTAGCGGCCACGACGATCGTGTGTTCCATGGCCCCGTTTTTCTTTAAGCGGTCCACAACAGACGCAACGGTAGAGGCTTTCTGACCCACTGCCACATAGACACAGATCACTCCATTTCCTTTCTGATTAATGATAGTATCAATACCAATAGTCGTTTTACCTGTCTGACGGTCACCGATAATAAGCTCTCTTTGTCCACGGCCAATAGGGATCATAGAGTCAATGGCTTTTATACCCGTTTGCAGCGGGACTTTTACTGGCTGACGCTTGGCTATGCCCGGTGCGATAATCTCAAGGGGACGTTTAACCGTTGTTTGAATAGGTGGACCTCCATCGATAGCTTCTCCAAGAGGATTCACAACCCGCCCAATCATCTCTTCCCCTACCGGAACAGACAAAAGCCTATTCAGCCGCTTAACAGAGCTTCCTTCTTTAAGATGGAGATAATCCCCCAAAATAACGATACCCACAGCGTCTTCTTCAAGGTTTAAGGCCAAGCCATTGGTTCCATCCTCGAATTCCACCATCTCACCAGCCATCACACCGGTTAATCCGTGGATTTTAGCGATCCCATCGCCAATATCGAGGATCGTTCCGACTTCTTCTTCAGACAGTACAGATTGATAGCCCTCTACTTCTTTCTTGATCAGTGATGTGATCTCATTTACATTAATCTTCATCCCTTTACTCCTGTCTTGATGCCGAGGATTTTATCTTTTAGTCCTTCCAGACTATGGGCTACAGACATATCTATTCGTATATCGCCAATTTCCACCACCAGACCGCCCAGGATCTTTTCATCTGTCACGGGAGTCAGCATAACTTTCTTATGATACCGTTCACTCAGCAGTTGAGAGATTTGCTCCAGTGTTTTCTCATTTAATCCATGAACAGAATAGACTTTGGCACGAGCCACATTTTTATGGTCATCGACCAGCTCCTGAAAAGCCCTGTAAATAGACTTATATAAGGGTTGACATTGTTTATGGAGTATGACATTGATAAAAGCAATCAGTTCTTTTGAAAGCCATTTGTCAAAGACCCGATTCAGAAAGCCCTTTTTATCATCCCTGTCTATCCTGGGGGAAGCGAGTACGGCTCCTAATTCGGGGGCCTTCTGATAGACTTCTATGAAGCCGGTGAACTCCTCATAGAAATCATCGAGTCGATTCATCTGAATCCCCAACTTGAACAGGGAATGGGCAAAGACACCAATTTCGTATCGTCCTGTCATAAACTTACCTGACTATCAATTCTGACTTTTGTATTGGCTTAAAGCCTGTAGAACTAAATCCTCGTGATCCTTTGGGCTAAGAGTTTTACCGATTACCTGACCCGCAATCTGGAGGGAAAGGAGACCCATTTCATTCTTCAAGTCATCCATAGCACGGCTTTTAGCACTTTCAGCTTCTTCCATGGCCTTTGCAATAATACTTTGAGCTTCTTTCCTGGCCTTTTCAACAATCTCATCCTTCCTAACCGTCCCGTCCGTTTTGGCTTTACCCACAATGATGGCCGCTTCACTTCGGGCATCGGATAAAAGCTTTTTCTGTTCAGCCAATACCTGATCTGCTTCCTGTCGATTGCGTTTAGCTAAATCAATGTCCTCTTTAATCTTTGCTATTCGTGCATCCAGCGAGTGAATGATGGGCTTCCAACCATACTTTCCCAATACGATCACCAATACGCCAAATGTGATCAAATTCCACACTGAGACATCTGCGAAATACTCAAACATTATTTTCTCCTGTAATACTCACCTCTAGGGGTGAACCCACGTGTTCACCTTTCCACCACCGATCCGTACGGGTTCAACATGTTGAACCCGTACGGATCGGTGATATTCACCCTTCTGGCGCCTGTATGATCCTTTGAATTGGGCAGACACGTGGGTCTACCCCTACAAACCAATGCCATGATGACAATGAATAAAACGGTCCATTAGCCTTCTATTTAAAAAGCACAAGAATCGCGATCACTAAAGCGAAGAGTCCAACGCCTTCTATAAGAGCCGCGGCAACAATCATGGCTCCCCGTATCTGATTGGTAGCTTCAGGCTGACGGGCTATCCCTTCTACAGCACTTCCTCCAATCTTACCGATCCCTATTCCTACGCCTATAACGGCAAGCCCAGCCCCTAAAGCGGCAAGTCCAGCTCCCAAAGCAGTTAGTCCAATATCCATAATCTCCTCCTAATATATTTCATTGAATCGTAATGACAAATGCTATCCAGGACTAGCAGTCCATCGTAGGGGCGACCCGCCGGGTCGCCCCTACGATGGACTGCTAGTCAACAGAATTAATGCTCACTCCCTGCTTCAGCAATAAAGATGGCGGATAAAAAGGCAAAAATATACGCCTGGAGCAATGCAATAAAGATTTCTAACAGGTTAACAGCTACGGCTCCCGCAATGGTTAAGGGAGCAATCGCCCCCTGGAGCCATTTACCCGCTGTGAGAGTGGTTAAATAAAGCAAAACTAAAATAACTATATGCCCTGCAATCATATTGGCGAAAAGACGTATGGTGAGAGCAAAGGGTTTAGTAAAGATTCCAACAAACTCTATCACAATCATAAGAGGCCAGAGAGCCTTTGGGACACCGGCGGGCACCAGGTGAGCCCAATATCCGAAAAAGCCTTTTTTAATAATCCCATAGACCTGAGTGGCAAAAAACGTGACGAGAGCCAAAGTAAATGTGACTGCAATATTACCGGTAATCGTGGCGGATCCAGGGAATAAGCCAAATAAATTGGCAAACATAATAAAGAAAAACAGGGTGAGAAAAAACGGAAGCCATTTCTTGGATTCCCCGTGAAAGTTAGGTTCAACCACATCATCATGAATAAACTCAATGAATATTTGAACCAGAATAGAGAGTCGTCCGCCGGTTGCACTTTCATCTTTACGAACAGCCCGTGCCACCCACAATACCAGAGCGATCAAAAGAATCGCTATGAGCCACATAATCACCATATGCTTAGTGATTCTAAGATCCAGCCCAAACAAGTGGATTTTAGCATCAAATATGTGATGCTTAAGGATATCGACAAGGCCTTCATCTTTGTCTGGCTGGGTGGATGCAATGGGTAATAACTGTAATAACTGTTCCATCATATGATTATCTATCGCTTTTTAAGGATTTCTTTGTATAGGACAACAACTTCCATGGCATAAAGTAAGATGAAATAAACCAGGTAGGATAGAAGATAGTCCCCTAAATGATCTTTATCCATATAATAAACAAGGGCTGCTAATGCAAATAAAGCAAAAAATCGGCTTATAATGCCCATGTAGAATACAAAAAAAAACGTTGATTCCCTTTATAAAGAACCTTTTTGCTTAATATAAAAGTCACCAGAATGAGTGCAAAACTCACCCCGCCGGATACCAAGTAGGGTGTATATAATAATATATCCTGATATTTGATGAGTGTTAAGGTCAGGAAAATGAGTCCTGATAAGGTTAGGCTCATTATAATAAATATGGGTTTTTCTTTATTTATCATATTTCCCGCTTTGCGATGATTTTACAAGGATATAAAAAGCGATCCCAAACCCTATGAACAAGAATAAAATTAAAAATACAGGGAAACCAATCTCTACTTTTGTGTCGATCCAGTAGCCTAAACCAAGGAACAAAAAGATAATCAGAATAAACTGAATACCAAGGGACAGAGCATTCATAAGTTCCCTCATCCCTAACAAATTGGCCAGAATAATAAAGAAAATGAAATTAATTGTCAAGTATAAAAAGCTGTTTGGCCTATTTTTTATGACTTGTTTATTGACTTCAGATCAGGATAAATGATGGGGGTTGAGAGGCTTATTTTGGTGATTAGAAGCTATTTTCTAATGATTTTGGTATAATATTTGCCAATGGGTGGAATCTTGAGTGATCATGGGATGTCATTATTTTAATAGGATATAAATGGATTTTTTATTAATTTCATAGCTTCTTACTTTTGAATTGTTAAACAAGAGAACTCTTTTGGCCATCCCATCCTGATAGCTTTGGCTGTTTGAGAGGGATGAGGTAGAGAATTATGAAGATTATAATTATTGGAGCAGGCGATGTAGGCTTTCAGATTGCTGAACGCCTGGTCCATGAAGAGCATGATGTGGTGGTGGTTGACCGGGATCCACAAAAGATCCTTGAAGTGAGTCGCTCACTAGACGTTCTCACCGTCATTGGACAGGGTGGGGATTATAATGTGCTGACCAAGGCGAATATAACCGACTGTGACATTTTGATTGCCGCTACCGATGTGGATGAAAGCAATATGATTGCCTGTTTTATTGCCAAGAAGTTTAATGTCCCCTCAAAAATCGCTCGTGTTAGAAACTATTTCTATAGTTCCAATGGGGATAATCATGAGCTTTTTACCAAAGAAGAATTGGGAATCGACGTTCTGATCAATCCTGAGGAAGTGGCCACGAATCAGATCATTAAGCTCATCCACTCGCCGGCGGCTTTTGAGGTGGTGGATTTCCCTGAGGAAAACCTTGTCATTAAGGGTTACAGGGTGACAGATGGTTTAGAGATCGCTCATTGTCCCATCAAGAACTTCGCCGTGTATGATGACCTTAAGCAAATGCTCATTATAGCCATCATTCGAGAGGATGAGATGATCATCCCCAAGGGTGAGGGGGTTTTACTGCCTGGAGACAAGGTCTATGTGGTGGCCAAGACAGAAGATTTCAATAAGATCTCCCCCTACTTTCATGAGTCCTATAAACCTGTCCATCGCGTATTTATTGTTGGAGTCGCCAATATCACCCGACATTTATGTAAGTATTTTGAAGATTCAGATATACACGTTAAAGTCATTGAGTCGGATCGGAACAAGTGCCTTTCCTTTTCCCAGGAGTTTCACAAGATTGACGTGGTGAACTGCAGTCCAACGGATAAGGAAGCCTTAATGGATGAGGGTTTAGAGAAAATAGATGCCTTTATCGCTGTGTCAGACGATGAAGAAAAGAACATTCTATCCTCCATGATTGCTAAAAAGCAAAAAGTACAAAAGACCATTGCCAAGATACAAAATAATGACTATTTACCCTTCACCTCTACCATGGGGATTGACGCGGTGATCAACCCGAAATTAGCTACTGTGGGAGAGATTCTTAAGTATGTGAGATTGGGAAACGTATTGTCAGTCGTCACTTTAGGAGAAAGCGATGCGGAAGCCATTGAATATCTCATCACGGGACAAAGTAAGTGGATTGATATACCCTTAAAGGATATTGACTTCCCCGATGGTTGTTTGGTCTCTGCTATCATACGATTGGATGAGCAAATTATCCCACGAGGTAATGACACCCTCCAGATTGGCGATCGGATTATTGTTTTTGCCCGTCCTGATGGAATAGAAAAGGTGGGTAAGTTTTTTGGGTAGCTATGCAATTTAGTATTGTTTTACATATACAAAGCGTGTTGATCGTTTTCATAGGGCTTTTTCAAGTTTTTCCCCTGGCATTTGCTCTTTACCACAAGGAAAATGACGCGATCCCTTTTTTACTCTCCATGGGATTCACCCTGTTGATTGGCTCAGTTCTCTGGCTGATAACCAGACGGTATCGACGTATTGAAGTGAAGGTGAGAGAGAGTTTTGCTATTGTGACCTTTGGATGGATCACAGCGGCTCTTTTTGCGAGCATTCCCTTTCTTATTCACTCTTGGTGGATAGGCCATTTAGGTGGCTCAGAGATTGGCTCCATCAATAACTTTACGGACGCCTATTTTGAAATGATGAGTGGATTTAGCACAACGGGATCTAGCATTCTCACGGATATAGAAGCCATCCCGAAGGGTCTTTTATTCTGGCGTAGTTTATCCCACTGGTTCGGGGGAATGGGGATTATACTTCTTGCGATCGCCATCCTTCCAGCTCTTGGCGTGGGTGGTATGCAGCTTTACCAGGCTGAAGTGCCTGGACCCATATCTGACAAGATCGCCCCCCGCATCAGTCAGACGGCTCAGATATTATGGGGGGTTTATTTATTATTCACAGGGCTTGAGACACTCCTTCTCGTGTTTGGAGGCATGGACCTTTTTGATGCCCTTTGTCATTCCTTTGGGACAGTGGCTACGGGGGGGTTTTCAACTAAAAACTTGAGTATCGGCCACTATAACTCGGCCTACATCGATACGATCATCATGATATTCATGTTCCTTGCAGGATCCAGTTTCTCCTTACACTATCGTTTCCTTCGTGGGCAACGGAATGCTCATATCAGGAATAAAGAGTTTCGTTTCTATGCCGCGGTGATACTCACCGGGACCGTCTTGATTATTGCTGACACCCTGTTCACCCAGTTCGATGGCGATCTTCTTAACTCCATACACTACGTTCTGTTTCAGGTGATTTCAATCGGCACCACTACGGGCTATGGGGTGGGTCTGGATAGCAAGCACTTCCATTTTGGCGCCTGGTCCACCTTTTCTCAGTTCTTTCTTATTATACTTATGGTCACGGGAGGGTCGGCTGGCTCTACAGCAGGGGGAGTGAAAACCCTGAGGATCTATCTAGCCCTCAAGTTTGTCTATAACGAGATCATTAAGTTCATTTATCCCAGACATATCAAGCTTCTCAGAATAGGGAAGGATGTGATTCCTGACAGCATTCTCTTATCCACTCTGGGATTTCTTATGATCCACCTTTTTGTTGTTGGCTTGGCCACGTTGATCATGAACTTCTTTGAGAATAATTTAGTCACAAGCTTTACGGCGGTCATCTCCGCCCTCAATAATATTGGCCCGGGATATATTAAAACAGATATGACAATGATTTACATTGATGTTGGATTATTAATAATATTAGTTGTTTTTATTAAAATGAAAAAAAATTTATCTAAAAAGATCACCATACCTTCCGGAGTTGAAGTATCTTTAAATGGAAATACTTTAATCGTTAAGGGTTCACAGGGGGAGAATAAAAGGAGTTTTAATCTTGGGAGATTAGGTTTTAGAATCGAAAAAGATGAAATTATTTTAGAAAATGCAAAATCAACAAAAACTGAAAAAAAGATGATGAACACTTTTGCAGCGCATATCAAAAACATGCTAGATGGTGTGAAAGAAAAGTTCGTTTACACTCTTAAGATCTGCTTTGGGCATTTTCCCATGACTGTAAAAGTTGAAGGGACCACAGCAGTTATTAAAAATTTTCTTGGGGAAAAAATTCCTCGAAAATCAAAAATTTTGAAAAATGTTAATGTTGAAATAAAAGGAGATATAATTACAATAAATTCGCACGATAAAGAACTTGCAGGACAAACAGCTGCAAATTTTGAACAAGCTACAAGAATAAGATCAAGGGACAGGAGAGTTTTCCAAGATGGAATTTTTATCACAATTAAAGCGGGGAAGGAAATATGAAATTTTTAAGAAGAGATTGGAGTAGATATTCAAAGCTGGGGAAAAATAGAAAGAAAAAACAGAAATGGAAAAATCCAAAGGGAAGAGACAATAAAATGAGGGAACGAAGAAAAGGATATCCTGCAGTAATCAGCATTGGTTATAAAAAAGATAAAAAAAATCTTGGAAAAATAGAAAACAAAGTTCCTGTAATTGTGAAAAACCTAAATGAACTTGAAAAAATAAAGAAAAATGAAATAGTTATCTTAGGACGAATTGGAAAAAAGAAAAAGATAGAAGTAGCAAAAAAAGCAGAGGAAATGAAAATTAAAATTCACAATTTAAATATTAAAAAGTTTTTAAATAACTCAAAAAAATTAAATAAAAGTCCAGAAAAAATTCAGAAAAAATGAACCTTTCAAAGAAAAAAGCATTAGCTATAAGAACACTTAAAGTAGGTAAGGCAAGAATTGCTTTTATAAGTTCAAGAATTAATGAAATAAAAGAAGCAATAACAAAACAAGATATTAGGGATTTGAAAAACAATGGTGCAATAATTATAAAAGATATAAAAGGAAGGAAGAAAAATGTTAAGAGAAAAAGAAAAAGAAGTTATGGAAATATAAAGAAAAAAGTAAAAAACAGAAAGCAAGAATATGTTATAATGACAAGAAAATTAAGAAAATATGTTTCTGAAATGAGAAAACAGGAAAAAGTTTCAAGAGATGAATATTATGACATAAGGAAAAAAATAAGAAACAGAATTTTTAAGAGTCGGGCACATTTAAAAGATTATATTGGAGGATTAAAAAAATGAAAGTAAATCAACCAATTAGGTCCAGAGGAAGATTTTCATTCATCCAAATTAAACATAAAAATAAATTCAAATGAAAAAAACATTAAAAAGAAGAAGAAAAGAAAATAAAACAGATTATTTGAAAAGATTGAAATTATTAAAAAGTGGAATCCCACGAATAGTTTTCAGAAAAACCAACAAATACCTTATTGTTCAATATGTTTCAAGCAAACATGCAAAGGACAAAGTTGAAATGGGCTTGAGTTCAAAGCAGTTGATTAAATATGGGTGGCCAAAAGAATTTCAGGGAAGTTTGAAATCAATTCCAGCATCATACCTCACTGGATTTTTAATTGGAAAGAAAATTATTAATGAAAAAAAAGAAACCCCTATAATTGATTTTGGAATGATGAGGGTTTTACATAAAACAAAAATCTTTGGTTTTTTAAAAGGATTAATTGATGCAGGTGTAGAAATAAAATATAAAAAAGATGTTTTTCCTAATGATAAAAAAATAACAGGGAAAAATTTGAAAAAAGATTTTTCAAAAATATTTAATGAAATTAAATCTAAAATAAGTAAAGAATAAAATGGAAAAAGAAAATACAGAAGAAAAAGATACAACTGAAAATAAAGAAGAAATTACTCAGGAAAAATCAGAATCAACAGAAAAAGTAAATGAAGAAAGTAAAAAATTAGAGAAAACAGAGGATAAAAAAGAAGAAAAACCTAGTGAAAATAAGTATGATAAAAAAAGAAATTCTAAAAGACCTTGGAAAAGAGATGATACTGTCGATATCTCTGGATGGGAACCAAAAACAAAACTTGGAAGAGAAGTTAAAGATGGAAAAATAAAAAACATAGATGAAATTCTTGATGAAGGAAAGAAAATTCTTGAAAGTGAAATAGTTGATACTCTGATAACTGTAAAAACAGAACTTGTAAATATTGGGCAGTCAAAAGGAAAATTCGGCGGGGGAAAAAGAAGAATATGGAGACAAACTCAAAGAAAAACAAAAGAAGGAAATGTTCCAAAGTTTTCAACACTTGCAATTGTCGGAGATGAAAATGGACACGTGGGAATAGGAATGGGTAAATCAAAAGAAACTTTGCCTGCAAGGGAAAAATCAGTAAGAAAAGCAAAATTAAATATTATTAAAATAAAAAGAGATTGCTCTGGCTTTGATTGCTCCTGCGATAATTTGCATAGTGTTCCTTTAAAGGTTACTGGAAAAGCAGGAAGTGTCATAGTAACTTTAATCCCTGCATCTCAGGGAACAGGTTTAGTTGTAGCAAATGAATTGAAAAAAGTTCTAAAACTTGCAGGAATAAAAGATGTTTATAGTAAAACTTTCGGGAAAAAAAGAACTACTTTTAACTTAATTAAAGCATGCTTTAATGCATTGGAAAAAACAAACATAAAATGATTTGCATAATAAGAATTCGCGGAAGAGTTGGATTAAAGAAAGAAATAAATGAAACCTTAAACAGGTTAAGATTAAGAAGAAAATATACTTGTGTTGTTTTGGAAGGAAATAAAGTTCAACTTGGAATGATAAAAAAAATAAAGGATTTTATAGCTTTTGGCGAAATAGACAATAAAACTTTTGAAAACCTTGTTGAAAAAAGAGGACAATTAATTGATAAAAAAAATAAAGTTGATTTCAAGAAAGCTGTTAAAGAATTAGAAAAAGGGAAAAAATATGAAGAATTAAATTTAAAGCCTTTTTTCAGATTGCATCCTCCAAGAAAAGGAATTAATTCAAAATTACATTTTCCAAAAGGTGTTTTAGGAGATAATAAAGAAAAAATAAATGATTTAGTTGGGAGGATGTTGTAAATGGCAGAAGTTAAAATCCAAAAAGCAACAATGGAAAATTTAAAAGATATCCAAGAATTAAATTTGCTTCTTTTTGAGAAAGAATATAATGAATATGATAAAACATTAAATCTTAAATGGACATTCGGAGAAGAAGGAACTAATGAATTCAAAAATAAAATTTCTGGTGTAAATTCATGTGCTTTTGTCTCAATAGTGGATAATAAAATTGTTGGTTACTTGGCTGGAGAATTAATAAAAGGAGAA
>CAJXGR010000017.1 GCA_913053665.1 uncultured Spirochaetia bacterium | reverse complement strand
CTGTGGAAGGGTGAACACGTGGGTTCACCCCTACATAGCAATTTAGTATTTTATGCCCTAAAACCCTCAATTCGACGGTTTCGTGGGTTCGCCCCTACATAACAGTATCTTGTTTCATTACCTTGTTAGCTCGTTATTAGGAAGAGGCAGGGTAAATGTAAATACTGTGCCTTTGTTAGGTTGGCTTAGACAGGTTATAGTCCCTTTATGTCCCTCTACAATCCGTCTCACAATATCCAAGCCGATTCCAGTCCCATTCTCTCCTTTGGTGGTAAAAAAGGGTTCCCAGATTTTCATGAGCATGTCTTTCCCCATTCCAATCCCATTATCCATGATATGAAGCAATGCAAAACTCCCGTTACGCTCTGTTTTAAGAGTGATCTGCGGATCATCACTCTTAGAGACGGCGTGAGCGGCATTTCTTATGAGATTTAACATCACCTGGATGATTTTATCCTTATCCATCATCACGGAACCCCTGTATTGATGATCCAAAGTAATATGAACAGGTTTGACATCCGGGTCTAACCTGGATAGATAAACACTTTCTTCAATCACTTTAGTGACAGCCATGGATTGAATCGAATAATTCGGCTCTTCTCCCTTGGATATAGCCCGTATTTCATCAATGAGGTCTACAATACGGTTGCAGCTTTCATTGATCTGATTGATGATTATGATCCCATCTTCAGAGACTTCATCGCGAAGAAATTCAAGGAGGCTGATAGGTATCAACTGGTTCTTGACTTCATGGGATAGACCCGCGGCCAAATTCCCTATGGCCACCCGTTTCTCCTGATTGATCAGCTTATCCTGAGTTTCCATTAATTGCTGTTGAGTTTCTTCCAATTCACCCACTTTTTCAGTTAACTCACTGACTAGCCTTTTATTTTCCTTTATCAGGAAATACTTGTCAAAAGCTTCTTTTAAGGTGGTGCGGACAATGACTTCTTCCCAGGGTTTTACTAAATAACTAAATACCTTACCTTTATTAATAGCATTCAGGAGATCCCCTGTGTCACTGTAGGCTGTCAATAAAATCCTTACAGAGTCCGGGCTAATCGCGATAGACTTTTCCAAAAGGTCAACCCCCGTCATATGGGGCATTCGCTGGTCTGTTATGATCACAGGCATTTCGCCCATCTCTTCTAAGATCGTGAGGGCCTTTTGGGGATCGTCACAGGTAATTATATGATAGTCTTTTTTAAAAGTCAGTTCAAAGATCTTGAGATTCACCTTTTCATCATCTACATACAAAACCTTATAATCTTCTTGAGTCATCCTCCTCCCCCTCCCAAGGGCTTTAATTCGCTGGAAGCCTGATAGTAAAGATAGTACCCAGGTTCACTTCGCTGAAAACCTTTAAGGAACCCTGATGCTTTTTAACGATTTCTTGAACAATATAAAGGCCCATCCCGGTGCCACTCTTTCTGCTGGTGTAAAATGGGTCGAAGATCTTATCTACCAGATCTTCAGGGATACCACAGCCATTATCGGAAATGGTTATATATATGTCGTCTAAATCTTTATAGGTTTCAATACGAATGATCCCCTTACTATTCATTGCGTGAATCGAGTTTGTCAGGATGTTTAAAAGTACTTGCTTTATTTGAACAGGATTACAAGTGATGACTGCATCATCCATATAGTGCTTCAAAACCCTGATACTTTCCTTACATTGGCTGGAAAGCAGATTGAGAGTAGAATCAAGACATTGGTTGATATCTATATCCTCCCTCACATTCCCATTGCCTTCGGAAAGCTGCTGTATATCCTGAACAATGGTAATTACCCTCTCAGTCCCTTCAGCAATGATTTCTATTAGATCTCGTACATCACTATAGACCTCCAGGATGTTTATCCTTGATTTTATCTTTTTCATTCGATGGAATAAATCTTCAGTATCTGTATAATTCCTTTTTTCAAGGTCCAGATAACAATCCATGAACATGAATAAACTGATAAGGTTTGTCTTAAGGGGTCCCAGCGCCGAGTAGATGAAATTAACGGGATTCTTGACCTCATGAGTGATGGCACCAACCATTTGACCCATCGAAACCAGACTCTCTGACTGGATCAGTTGATCATGGGTTTGTTTTAAATCCTTAAAGGTTGTTTCAAGGTTCCTCTCAGCCTTTTTGTAGTCCGTAATATCTGTCCCTACGGATAAGCGTACCATTTGCCCGTCCGTCCAGCGGATAGCTTGATCCACAAACTGATAGCATCGATCAGGTATAAAGGTTTCAGATTCCCATAAATAACTACCCTTTGGTTTGCCATCCTTAAGGAGTAAGTTGGCGCAGTCGGCGTAAGGTCTGTCATGGCTACAATGGAGGGCCTGCCAATATACTTGACCCATAACATCTCCAACTCGGTCTTTGACATGCTGATTAATGAAAATAATCTTATCACTTTCCAGATCCGTAACGTATATCTGAAGAGATAAGCTATTCAAAATCGTGGACATAGTAGTATCAGCCTGTATCGATCCTTGTTGGCTTTTCTGTTTCCTTTTACTCATAAGCTCCAGAGACTCATTTGTCTCCCTTAGAGCCTTTGTATTCATGGTTCCTGACTTTTGTCCTGGCATAATCATATCCTCCAGACGGTTGTTAACCTTAATCTCTGATAAATCATTCTGTGGAACAGGAAATATTCTTATTCCATAAACTGGTAGTGCAAAAACTCTTAGTGATAACTAGACTACTCATTATGAGTTTTCCTGGTGGCCCTTCGACAGGCTTAGAGGGACATTTTTAAATCCTTTCAATATTCATAAATCTATCCGTTCTGTCTGGCATAAATACATCAACTATTTATACGGTACAAGGTTAAGGATTCTGATATTTCAAATAGTTCCTCAATAAGCCTGTCAATGGACTCAAATTGTTCTTTTAGCCCTATATCCGAGAAATCAGTAAAGTAGAAGCTAATGAGTGTATATAACTCTTTGGATTGGGTATCCAGCATGTTAATTACGCTTTTAAGCGTCTCAATCACACCCTCAAACACATCGTCTGGTGTCAAGTGGTGTCTATTGACCTTATAACTGTCTATATCCTTTTTTTTCTTATGGACCTTGGATGTCAGCTCTATCAATTCCTTTTTAAGTCTTTCAACCACCTCTTCGGCCATCTTCTTTTGGCTTTCTTCTGCTTGCTGCTTACCCTTCAGGCTTTTTATGGTTCTTCCCAGCTTGACCAATGTATGAACTTGAGTTATAAGGACTTGAATATTAAAAGGCTTGGTGGCATATTGCCAGGCTCCAAGAGTGATTCCTTTGATCTGATCCGAGATATTCGATTTGGCGGATAAAATCAGAACAGGTAAATCTAACTGCTTCATTTGAGCTAAAACCTGAAAGCCATTCATTTTAGGCATCATAATATCCAGGATCAAAAGATCAAGAGCTGGATGTGTCTCAAGATATTTTAAAACATCCTCTCCGTTTCCTAGCCCTTCCACATGGTATTGTCTGGATAATAGATCCTGAAGGGTTTCCTGAACAGGCTGATCATCGTCTGCCACTAACACTCTGGGTTTTTCTTTAGTCATTCAAACATCCTGTAAATAGAAGCCTTATGGTTGACCTGCCCAACACAGTCCTGAAGGCATTCCTATCATTATTTCAATACAGACACAATATACCGTATCATCTCGGTGACATTAAAAGGTTTGGTCATATACTCATTAAACCCCGACTCCATAAAGTTTTCCTCACCATAATGCCTCACGTCTCCCGTCAATGCAACGACACAAAGCTGATCCAACTGGCCATCCTCTCTGATCCTCTTTACAGCTTCCAAGCCACTCATTTCAGGCATATCCAGATCCATGAACACCAGGTCGGGTTTATACTCTTTTATCTTTTCCAGACACTCTTTACCGGAAAAAGCACTGAGCATTTGACAATCTATATATTTGTTCACACCTTTTGTCTGATTTTCTATCATGGTCTTTAAAACCACATGACAACTTGGCTGATCGTCGGTTACTAAAATCTTTTTCATTTTACTCTCCTGCTAAGTACATTCATAGGGATTGATAGGAGTCTATGATGCCTTTGAGCCATTTATCAGATCATATGAGATGGCATATCTCCTGTATTTAGCAATATATACTAAATCTCTTAAAAATATAGCAAAGTTTATACCAGTTTATCTTTAAATCCTTTAATATCTCCTTGATTTTATGTCTTTTATGGCCTATCCAACATTTATACGCATCTTATAGTTTCCTGTTCTTCTATAACAATTTATTAGCCCATCGAATCATCCTGTTATTGATCAGTAGTTTTTTCTATAGAGTGTATTAAATAACTCACACATTGTCTTAAAATCAGTCAAATCCTGGAGATCAATGGATTTCTACCCCAAATAGAGGGATTTTTATTATTCTATCATCATGAGGCATTCATGAAAATAATCTCTGCCAGTAGAAGAACAGATATACCAGCTTTTTATGGCGATTGGTTTCTTAAGAGGCTGGATGAAGGGGTCGTTCAGTATAAAAATCCCTTTAACCAGAAGGTCTACACCGTCCCACTATCCCCAAAGGATGTATTAGCCATTGTTTTTTGGTCCAAGAACTATGATCCTTTCCTTCAGCACCTGGATCGTATAGATCGACACTATCGTTTCTACTTTCATTTCTCCATTACGGGGGTCCCTAAATCCCTTGAGCTATACACTCCATCGTATCATCAGGCTGTAGAGACCTTTAGACGGTTATCTGATCGCTACTCGCCCCATCACGTGATCTGGAGGTTCGATCCCATCATCTTATCCAACCAAACACCGATTGAATACCACATGGAGAAGTTTGAAGAGCTGTCAGGCCTACTGGAAGGTTATACCTACCGCTGTTATTTTAGCTTTGTCCAGGTCTATTACAAAAAAGTACAACGGCAGTTTGCCGCACTGGAGAGAGAAGGGAATCTACGATTTGCTGAGGAGTCTTTGGAAGAACATAAACAGCTACTGGACTTTATGGAAGGTCTCTGTAAAAAGCGAAAGATCACTTTATACGCCTGCTGTCAGGATCAGTATGTCTATTCCAATATCCGTCAGGCCAAATGTATTGATAAAACCCTTTTGGAACAGCTATTTCCTGATAGAGACTTTGATGTTAAGAAGGCTCCTACACGAAAAGCCTGTGGATGTTATAAAAGTGTGGACATAGGAGCCTATGACACGTGTCCTCACGGATGTCTTTACTGCTATGCCAATGTGAATCACCACAAATCCAAAGCTAACTTTGAGAACCATGATCCGAATGGGATATTACTATAAGTCCTTAAAAACATTGTAGGGGTAAACCCACGTGTTTATCCTTTCATCACCTATTCATACAGGTTCAACACACTTTCAGTATCAACTCTCCTATTTTTATTGATTTATGGATAATCCTGACGTGTAGGGCGGACAACAATATCGCTTATGTGTACATGAGGCGGCTGAGTAACAATATAGTGAATGGCGTTAGCCACGTCATCTCCTACTAAAAGGGGGCCAAAATTATCTTTAAGGTTTTGCACGAATTCGTCGCTGTAGTCTGCAGCCGCCTGAAAACCTGTCAGCACGGCCCCCGGCTCAACCAATGAGACACGAACACCTTTAGGTCCAACTTCACGCCGGAGAGCTTCAGCTAACCCATGCACCGCAAATTTGGAGGCTCCATACACTGCACTGAATGGGGATATATGCCGTCCAACGACTGATCCAACAATGACAATATCGGCCGCCAAATCGGGATAGACGTTCTGCTGTGCATCCACCATCTTTTGGGCGGCTTTTTGCAAAAGAGCAAGGGTCCCCGTGACATTGATTTTTAGAAGATCTTCAAATTCCGCCAGGTCGGCATCCTTGACTGATCCACCCAAGCCCCGACCCGCATTGGCAACAACAATATCGACTCTTTTACCAAAGTGATCACTAGCCGTGGTAAAGAGCGATTCCAATATCCTGTCATCGGCAGCATCGCCAGCAACACCATGGAATGCCGATCCCAATTCTTTTTCGAGTGCAGCCAGTTTAGCAGCGTTACGCCCATTCCCGACAACCCCAAAGCCGGCGGCAACGAATCGCCTTGCTGTGGCCTCACCAATTCCCGATGTGGCTCCAGTTACAATGGCAGTACGCAAGTATTTATCAGACATAGATATTCTCTCCATAATGATTCCCGATCAATATATACATTAATAGTCCCTTTCAGAGAGGGGCTTACCCTTTTCTTTTTTGGATAGTTCGATCAGCTCTTCCATAGAGTAGACTTTGGTCTTTTGGGACTTTAGGTCAATATCTGCTTTGTAAATATAATTCGCTAAAGGATAATGATCTATTAGATTCTTCACAAAGTTTTGTCCCCCCTTCAAGAGGCTTTCGTCGATCCCTTTTGCTTTCATGTGATAGCCCGCATTCTTGCTGGTGACACGAACATGATAACCTCTAATAATAAGTTTACTATCAGTAAGGGATTTCAGGGGGATACCAAACACCCATTCTATGGATTTGCCCTGTGGGATACGATTGTCACCAATCTTCCTGGCCGGTGACCATTTCCATGTTTGACCGATTCTAAGTTTTTCTTTATGGCTTATCCGCCCTGATGAGTTTTTAACCGTTGCGATCATGAGTATAAAACGTTCCGGATCAGCTGTAGGAAGCCAATGACCAGCCATGGCATTGGTTAAAGTCACTTTGATAGTAGCTTTAGAACCTGATTGTGGCTTTATAATCTTATGGATCCTCACTTTAAGGCCGATCACATAGCCTCGATCCATGAGTTGATCGTAACCATCGTACCATTTTGGTATGCCTCCACCTGTCCAGTGGTGTTTATGGCCCTTTCTTATGGGTAAATCCTTTATAGATGGAACAGATCGACGGTTTACTTCTGGCATATGGCAATCCACACAGCTTTTCTTAGTGCCAAATGTTTTTTCTACCTCATCCTGACTGGCCATTAACTCGTTATTAGTCTGAAACCAGCAGATCAAGTTTCTGGTGAGTCCCTTCCCTGCAGGATTATGGCAGCGCATGCAGATATTTTGTAAGAAGTCTTTTTTTATCTTGACAGGGTGAGGGGGAGGATTCGCTTTATCAATGGGAAAAGCTCCGTAGATTACGCTATCCCCATTTTCGTCTGGCCGGATGTGACAGGCGGCACAGGTGATAGCTTCCATTTGCATGGACTTGTCAAAAAGAGGATTGGCCTTTGTAACAGGCCTTAGGATGTCTCCATCATACAAACCGGTTACAATGGTCTTTCTTTGATTTTGGACAGGAATATGACAGTTTAGGCAGATCCATTTTGGAGAGTCCTTTTTAGACAGTTCAGCCTGGAATTGTATGTCTCTTAGGGCCATTGAATGGGTAGACTGACTCCATTCCCTGTATATATCAGTGTGACACTTTTGGCAGTCTTTAGCCTTATTGCCCGGAATACCCTTAACTTTCTTTAGATTTGGGATGACAAAGGCATAGATCTCTTTGCTTTTATCAAACCGTTTTTCCAAGGGGACAATGGAGCTTTTTAAGACTTTAGACTTTGGAGTTTCTGATTTGCACAGGCTTAAAAGGATTGAAAGGCTTAGAATACATAGAATAACATAGACAGGATTTACTCTCAGGGCATATCTCGAGTATCTGGAGTGATCAGATCCTGATCTAAACAATGAATACCTCCAGGCCTCAAGGGCATTAGCTGTCCCTGAGGCGTGAATCTTGATTACAGAGTGCTGATGAGCGTTACTTTAGAAAGTTTTTCTGACCTTTCCCTCGATTGGCTGGAACCCAGTAATCAAAGAACTTGGACTTTCTAAGGGTCTTACTTTCTTTTCCACCCTTCGCTTCCATCTTGATCATCGTATGGGGGAACTTTTCAGCCAGCCAGTAGTAATCAGTGGCTTTGCCGTGCTTCACGGTGAACTTGACTACTTTTTTGCCATTTATATCTTCCACAGGCCCTTTTGTGATCTCGACATTGATGATACTTGGTACACCCCGTTTTTCAGCGTCTTTTTGATCCGCTAGATGCCAGGCTTTCTTGCCTTTTGTTGGATCTTTTGGATCTTTAAGCTGTTTTGGATTTATTATATCAATGGGACGATTGGCCCTTAGAGGTTGAATCACCCTCACTTTATAGCTTTTTTCCTTCCATCGAAATCTCATATAGACGGGTAGAGCGTCAAAGAAAGTGTCGAACTTATTGGTGGGTACATTAATTTGGATAGTCCCATGACCGTTCCAGTAAGAGTGCCAAGTGAAGGATCCTGTCTTTCCATGATTGATATACTCCATGAAGGTGTTGCCGCATCCATCCTGGCTTCCCATGGTGTATTTCACCACCTGACCGTTGTAGGTGTCGAAGTATATATCCTGTTTGAAGGAATAAGGATACGTTCCAGTCACAAATTGGTCAAAGGTCGAGAACTTCAGGACAGCTGAATCCATGCTCTTGGGAGATTTGACCATGGTTTTCATGTTCCAGGGTTCTTTGACAATCACTACCATGCTTCGATCCGACTTTCTTGGGCCTTTATACCACGGTAATTGATAGTTGTACAGTTGATATTCTGCTTTAGGTTTCTCACCTGGTTTAGTGTTCCAGTGGGCATTGAGCAAAAAGTCAATCTTCTTTTCCGGCCTCTGATCCGTGTATTGGCTATGGCTTTTTGTGCATCCAATGCCTATAAACATCACCAGGGCAACCATTAAACCACTCAGTGCAAGTTGTCGCGTTCTCATTTAAATCCCTCCATAAGATAGTAAAGTATTGTCATTTAATAAATAAAAGACCGTTAAAATCATATTTAAGCCAAAGCCCCGCTACAACTGGAGCCGCTGCCCGCTGTACACCCAAAACAGTAGTCTCGAACTTCTACTGCCTGGATAAGGTCAAGGGAGTTATTGTCCAGCAAGGTCTTTATATTGATTTTATGACCATTGCCATTGGCTGAACTGGGTACATGGGCCATCTGGTTAAAATCACAATCATAGACATTGCCCTCGTAATCAATGGAGAGCTGGTTTCGGCACATCAGATGATCCAGGGTTACTGGATTATAATGGGATTCCAGGAAATCAAGGTAGGCACCATCCAGACTATGAGATTTAAGATGCCCTGCAAATCGGCCAATGGGAAGATTAGTGAAAGCATAAAGTGAGTTAAACTCAATACCAAAGTGTTCCTTCAGGTATTTCTTGTAATCCAGTTCTAACTGTTGTTGATCAGGAGCTAAAGAAAAGCGTTCACCCTTGGGGATTAACGGACTATAAACAAAGTCAAGGATCCGGTCTTTCCCATATCCTCGTGAATTGAGAAGCTTGATGGCCTCAATACTTTTCTGATAGACCCCACGGCCTCTCAGGGCGTCCACATTCTCTTCCAGATAGCAAGGCAGGCTGGCAACAATCTTCACCCCCCATTCTGCAAAGAAATCGGGTAGGTCTTCATAGCCTTCTTCAAAGAATACAGTGAGGTTCGAGCGGACGATCACTTCCTTTCCCTCGCTCCTGGAGGCCATGACTATCTCGCGAAAGCCGTGATGCATTTCAGGAGCCCCTCCCGTGATGTCAACCGTTTTAATCTGCTTGAAACCTTTAATGACGTTGATGAGATCTTCTTTGACGTCCTCGGATATTTCTTCTGTACGGCGTGGGGACGCTTCCACGTGGCAGTGGTGACAGGCCTGATTGCACTTTCGGCCCAGATTGATCTGTAAAGTGGTGATGGGATCCTTTGGGATGGGTGTCTGGATTTTATCTAAAAAACGATTATTCATAAAGTCGCCTTTAATTTGTAAAGTTGTAATAAAATATTATACTACTCTGACAGATAAAAGTCAATGAAAATGAGCCATCGAGATAATTCCAGGGAGTGATAAAATCCTTAGCGGCAATCCCCCATAGGAGCGACCCGGCGGAGTCTGTCGAATTACCAGCATTTTGTAGGGGCGGGTTTGAACCCCGCCCCTACAGCGGTGGAGACACCGTTTTATCGCAAAACGCCAGGGATCCCCACGAATGCAATCTTTGCACAGGGTATCGTTGATCTCTATAAAATGTCTGTGAAAGGGATATTTAGCCTTTGGATGTCAATTCATGGACACCATCCCAGTCCATGGGGGGAGGGCTGATGAGGTACTGGTTGCATCGGTCGATGTAGTTGGTGGATGGCCCATCGTCCGGGATCAAGTCTAATACGGATTGGAAGTGATTGACGGCCTCAGAGAACTGCTGCTGTTTATAGTACTCCAAGCCCTTATGGTAGAATTCAACAGCGTCGGCCAGGGGACCCTTTGTTCTGCCCTTTCTGTTCAGCAGTTCATAAACGGTAACGGCTTCGTTCTTCCCAACCACACGGACTTTATCAAGTTGGCGACAGTCTACATTCCCTTCAACAAGTCGATAGGTGTCTTCTGAAATCATCGTATAAGTGCTGTAGAACTTGTTGGCTCCCTCTAATCGGGAGGCCAGGTTCACCGTATCTCCCATCATGGTGTAATCCATTCGGCTTTTTGACCCCATGTTTCCCACGACAGCCGGCCCGGAATTCACTCCTATCCTGACCATCATCTCAGCACGTCCCTGAGATCGCCACTGCTGGCGTAATTCTATCAATCTCTTCTGCATATCGATGCTGGCAAAACAAGCTCGTCTGGCATGATCCTTTTGGTCGATGGGTGCTCCCCAAAATGCGATGATGGCATCCCCCTCAAACTTATCCACTGTGCCCTCATACTTCACTATAATGTCACACATCTCTGTGAGATAGTCATTAAGGAGTTGGACCAGTTCATCAGGACTTAGCTTCTCCGATATAGTTGAAAAGCCGGCTACATCAGAGAAAAAGGCAGTGATCTCCCTTCGATCCCCACCTAAAGCTAATTTAGAAGGATCGTCGAGCAATTCCTGGATGACCTTGGGGGCAAGATACTGTTGGAAAGCTGATTTGATCACCTTTTTCTCAATATCACTGGATCGATACTTATAGGTTGTGATCGCAATGGTATTCACCATCAGAGCATTGATCACAGAGACTGTTTCAACGATGATCCCGTTGGAGAGGGCTAAAAGGGATAAAAACAGGTAGGATATGATGATCCCGATCCCTAAAATTGGGATGGCCACCACTTTAAGTCGAATTACAATCAATCCAAAAACCAGGGTTAACAAAAGCAAGATGATAGAGTTCTCCCATTTTGTTAGTGGGTATAGGAAATCTTCCTGGAGTATGGTGTTAAAGATATTAGCTCTGGCTAAAACCATAGGTGCAAAAGGATCCACAGGAATAGCTCCAATATCACTGGTCGCAGTAGCTGTGAGACCCACAAAACATATTTTCCCTTGAACTTTCCTATGAATCTCTTTTCCAATTAAGTCTTTATCTTTTCTGAGTTTAGCCAGAACTATCTGAAGAAGTTCTTTGGTATTCTCTAAGTTAAAGCTTTTCAGGACATCGTCTATGATTTTTTTGGCTTCTTCAGACTCGGGATCTTCTACGAGTATTTTGATTTGTTTTTTTCTATCTTGATAACGGATAAGCATTTCCCAGTTGTAGTGCTCAAAAGCCTTGCCCCACTTGGTATTTGCCCAATTGATAATCATCTCACCTTTGTCTGTAAGGGGAATTCGGATGTCTCTCTTTGTATTATCGGGGAAGCTGGCATCTTTTAAGAGTACAAGATTACTTTTGGAGAAGTCCATATTTTGGGCCGACAGATTTAAATAGTCCAATAGAGGCCTTAAGGCTAATTCCGGGAATATCTGCTTGTTATACTGGATAAACAAGGGGATTTTTCGCAGGATATGATCCTGATCCAGGTCCACATTGGTGAAGCCAAAGCCTTTGCTACCTTTGTATATGGGATCTACAGGAACATAGAGCATTTTGTATTCGGGAAACCGTGTCTGAGAATTAACTATTAGCTTCAGGGGGTCAATTTCCTTGTAGATACGGTCGAACCAGGCCAGTTGATTCGTAAGTGTAGTCTTATCCTGGGTTTTTACATCTCCTCTTAATGTTAGATACACATTATTCAGGGTTGAGATAGCTTGTCCTAGTATTTTATCTTTGTCACTCTGCTGTATAGACTGTTGTATGGTTTCTTTTAATTTACCCAAGAGGAACTGAAAATAGGGATCAATAGCTTTTTCTTTCTGGGTAAGAAACTGAGAGAAGTGTTCAGTGAAATACTGTGCGTCTGCCTGAATATATTTTTCTAACAGGGCTTTCATGGTCTCTGGTTCGATCAGTAGAGGACTTTTTTCTGTAAACTCAACGTCAAAAACCACTTGTCGAGGCGGGAACTCCTTCAAGGTCTCCAGGCCAGTGGCTATCCTATCTCTGGGCCAAGGCCAGCGTCCTACATAATTTAAGGACTCATCATCAATGTCCAGCATTACAATCTCAGGGGATACCTTAATCTCTCTTTTCTGTTGGAAGAGAAAATCATAAATGGTGAGTTCAAAGGTCTTAACAATGGATGTATATGAAAGTCCAAAGGCGATAATGACTGACAGGATTGAGATGACAAGCTCTTTAGGTATCTTTTTCCAGGCATCACCCAGGGTATTCATGAACTCACTCCATGTGCTTTTCTTTGGACTTCTGTCTCAGTCATCGATTAAGTTGAAGGGATAGACCAGGCTACTTGGCCTTTTTGATTAATCTATTTTCTACACGCCTAACAACGGTCAGAAGCAAGCCTCCACTCAGATATTGATAGGAGTTTCCCCTTCTGGAGCCGAAAAAGCCCTCAAAGTGGCACTCACGATAGGCGTAACGTCCTCCACCGAATATAGAGTAACCCACACCACCACTTAGACTTAAGGAATTCATAATCATTTTGGACAAAAAGCCTTTAGTCATTCGTTTATCCAGATCGCTGATGTCTTC
Organism: uncultured Spirochaetia bacterium; assembly: GCA_913053665.1. Classification (GTDB taxonomy): domain Bacteria; phylum Spirochaetota; class UBA6919; order UBA6919; family UBA6919; genus CAJXGR01. The sequence goes on along the minus strand of CAJXGR010000017.1, from coordinate 5,197 downwards.
TTTTTCAAGAACCCCCTTTGAGACAAGAAAGTTAGCCTGCTTTTCTACTGACTTACCTCCCTTTCGGTAGACCACCCAACTGATCATCTTTATCCCGTCGGATTTTAAAGCATACTTCTTTTCTGAGAGCTTAAGGAGATAGGCTGGATTGTCTGGAGATACGCTCCACACAGACAAACTTAATAGACAAGCCATAGTAATTAATACCATTCGTTTCATAGGACACCTCATTATTACCTTTTAAAGATAATCGATAAAACGTTATGGATAAGTATAGCATAATTTCTCGAAATCACCAATTATTTTATCTTTTCAGGGTAATTTGGATTGGACCTTAAGATGTTCATGATAGTAACGTTGGATCCTCTCGCTTTGCTCACCCGTCTTAATCATTGCATCATTGACCTGAACGATTGGAACGATCCCCCTCACGGAGCTGGTAGCAAAGGCTTCATCTGCTTCATAAAGGTCTTCAGGTTTATAGAATCCTTCCTCACAGGGAATTCCCTTATCCTGAAAGAGTTTCAGGAGGACGCTTCGCGTGATGCCTGGCAGGATACCGATATCAAGGCGAGGGGTGAAGACTTTAGCTCCTTTTATGAAGAAGATGTTAAAGGATGAACCTTCTGATAAATAGCCTTCATAGTTGATCATCAGCCCATCGTCATAGTTCTTTTCCTTTGCTTCCATGCTGGCAAAGATATGATTAGCGAGATTTGTTAGCTTAAGGGAAGAGGGTATAGCCCGAGGATGATTTCGTATGTACTGACTGATAAGCAATCTTAAAGGTTTTATATTCTGGTGGTAGTAGTCATCAGGGAGTGGAGTCGCTGTGATTAAGTAAGTCATGTTTGGGCTTTCCATGTGGATCATGGCAAGGGCTAATTCTCCCTTCGTTACGGTGATTCTGACCCTGGCGTTCTTATATCTATTCGCTGCAAGGAGTTTTACAACCTGACTAAAGACTTCTTGTGTCTCAAAGCCTTTCTTCAGGACTCTTAAGCCAATAATACTGTCATTCAGCCTTTTAACATGGTCCTCCATGAACAACGGCCTTCCATTCAGGGCGAGGATCGTATCGTACGCCCCAAATCCATAAAGGAATCCCGTATCGTCAATAGATATGGATGCCTCACTTCGAGGGATGAGTCGATTGTTTAGCATCACATAGTCTTGAGTCATTGTTTCACCAGAAGAGTCCATAGATTGATGGGTCTATATCTTGGATAGGGCATCTTTCATAAGTTTATTGATAACCTGTGGGTTGGCCTGTCCCTTTGTGGCCTTCATCACCTGCCCCAATAAGAAGCCAATAGCCTTTTCCTTACCTGCTCTATAGGATTTCACAGGGTCAGGATTGCTTTGGATCACCTTTTCAATGACAGCATTCAGCTCCCCTTCATCACTAACCTGCTTAAGTCCCAGTCGTTCAATGATTTGCTTGACAGAGTCTCCAGTTTTCACCATCTCCTCAAAGATAGTTTTTGCCATCTTTCCACTCACTTCACCCGTATCAATGTGCTGGACAAGACTTCCGATCTCTGTGGCCTGAACTTTGACTTTGCCTAAATCGCCCCCTTCTTCGTTTAGAACCCTCATCAGCTCAGCCATAATCCAGTTGGCAATCTTCTTGGGGTTATCAGGATAAGCTTTTACCGCCCTTTCAAAGTACTCTGCCACTTCAAGAGAGTTCGTCAGGACTTTGCCATCCTCTTCCGAGAGTTGATAGTCTGCCATGAAACGTGTTCTCTTCGCTTCAGGAAGTTCAGGAAGTCCTTTTCTGATGGTCTCAATAATGGCATCATCCACTACAATCGGGACGAGATCAGGATCCGGGAAGTATCGATAGTCGTGAGCCTCTTCCTTACTCCTCATTGAGTAAGTTTTATCTTCATCAACATTATAAAGACGTGTTTCCTGAACGATCCTTTCTCCTTTGTCCAGAAGACGGCCTTGACGCCTCACCTCATAGTCGATGGCTTTCTGAACACCCTTAAAGGAGTTCATATTCTTGATTTCAGCCCTTGTGCCAAACTCTTTTTGACCCACCGGCCGAAGGGAGATATTGGCATCGCAGCGAAGAGAACCTTCTTCCATATTGCAATCAGAGACGTTCACATACATTAATATTTGTTTCAGATTGGTTAAATACTGATAAGCTTCTTCGCCGGACCTCATATCAGGCTCTGAGACAATCTCTATCAGGGGGACGCCGCAACGGTTCAAGTCAACATAGCTTTCATTGGTCTGACTGGACTCTGAGTGGATTAATTTCCCGGCATCCTCTTCCATGTGGATTCTGGTGATTCCAATTTGTTTAGACCCATTCTTATCGAGATGGATATTCAGAACTCCTTCTTTGCAGATGGGGAGGTCGAATTGGGAGATCTGATAAGCTTTGGGTAAGTCAGGATAGAAGTAATTCTTGCGGTCGAACTTGGAGAAGTGATTGATGGAGCAATCAAAGGCTAAACCTGCTTGAATCGCCTTTTCCAACACTCTTTCATTTAAAACGGGAAGAACACCGGGATGGCCCTGACAGACAGGACATGTCTGTGTATTTGGTTCAGCCCCAAACTCAGTGGAGCACGAACAGAAGAGTTTAGTTTTTGTGTTCAACTGAACGTGAACCTCCAAGCCGATAACTGTCTCGTATTTCATCGTATACCTTCTTTTGTACCTGTAACCGGAAATATAGTAGACCTTCAGAACTCGTCTTCGGCCTGTACGGGTTCAACATGTTGAACCCGTACAGGCCTGTGGGCTATCTTTTAGAGAGTTTTATTATCTTCCACAAAACCTTTTTCTCTGTTCTCAGGCCAATCACCAGCTGGATTTTTACATCACGCGTCTGATGCTTTTTCATAAACTGAATCAGCCTTTTAGAATCCTGCTTGCGGATGTCATAGCGGCTGGCAGGGGATAATACGTAAAACCCGCTCTGACTACCACATTTTATGGTCTTTGCTACAGTCAGGTTCTTATGACTGCTGCATTGAACAGGATGAATCACACCTTCCTGGATGTTCTTCATGTCTCTATGGGCTAATACAGGGATAGATCCTAGCATAACCAGTAATGACACAATAATCATCATCTTGACTTTCATTTAAATCTCCTTTAGTGAATACTTTTAGTTTAATATAAAGCCTGAACCTTTATGGGTTCATTATTCTATCTTGGTCCCGCCACTCATATGGTCTTTGATCATGGGGATCGACAAAAAATCATGGGGGAAGCCAAGTTCAATCTGACTCACATCGTCCAACTTCCCCATATCTTCTTGGGACAGGGTAAAATCCAAAGCCCCGAGATTATCCTCAAGCTGGTCCAGTCGACGAGCGCCAATGATCGGGCTAATCACCCCATCTCTCTGGAACAGCCAATTGATCGACACTTGAGATGGTGTGCGGCCTATGCTTTCAGCAATCCTTTGAACCTCTTTAACAATAGCAAAATTACGCTCTACCAATCGATTTGCGAGAAAATCCTTTCGGTTTGGCAGGCTCTCATCCAGTGGAGGAGCTTCCGGCTGATATTTACCCGTCAGGATTCCCCCTGCCAATGGACTCCAGGGGGTGATTCCCATGCCAAGCTCCTTTGCCAGGGCAATAAACTCCCTTTCTATAGTACGCTCAATAAGACTATACTCTATCTGAAGGCCAATAAATGGTGTCCAGGACTTGAGTTCTGCCAAAGTATTGGCTTTAGCTATCATCCAGGCCGGCATATCGGATATACCAATGTATAAAACCTTTCCTGATCGGATCAAATCATCCAGACCCCGCATCACCTCGTCGATAGGGGTGAGTTGATCCCACATGTGAACCCAGTATAGATCAATGTAATCCGTCTTAAGACGCTTTAGACTAGCTTCCAGAGATTGGATCATAGACTTCCTATGGTTGCCGCCGCCGTTGGGATCGCCGGGACGCATGTTCAGAGTGTACTTTGTGGCGAGAACAAGTTGGTCTCTTTTTGAGGCCATGAAGTCTCCCAAATAGGTTTCGCTTGTTCCACCCGTATAAAAATTGGCCGTATCGATGAAATTACCGCCTCTATCCACGTAATAGTTGAATATCTTTTGGCTTTCTTCTTTGTCACAGCCCCATCCCCATTCTGGGCCAAAGGTCATGGTCCCAAGGCATAAGGGTGAAACACGAAGTCCGCTTCGGCCTAATAGACGAAAGCGGTTCAGTTCAGTCCATTTATCATTTGCCATTGTTGTCTGCTCCTCTAAATGGGCATCCCATGATTTGCTTGTTAGTGAGAACTGGTCTCTAGGGGCGACCCGCCGGGTCGCCCCTAGAGACCAGTTGGACAAACCTATCGGTTATTCGTTTACTAGCATTTATTTTAATCATCCATCCGAATGAACCTCATAAAGTTAGTCAATCTTAAATGATTTGGCAATGGAAAAGACGAATGAATTACTTTTTGCTTGAATCCTTGACTTTTATTAGCTTTTCAGGATGAAATTACAAAGATATTATTTAGCATTCTTTCTGCTATGGATGGCTCAAAGTGCCTTTGCTCATGGTGAGGAAGCATTAATCTATATTTGTATACCTTTAGTGCTCGCCACAGTTGTTGGTATTCCTCTAATTATCTATCTATTGGGTCGATATGTATTTAAAATGAGAGGAAAGTTTTGTACCAGCCTCTTGGCCAGCATCGTGTATAATATTCTTTTCATATGGCTTGTTCCGTGGATTGGCGAGTTGATAGGGTTTGAAGAGTCTTTTGAATCGTTTATATGGATAACTTGTCTCTTGGCTACAGCCTTAGGTATTGTGATGTATTATTTATCACATAAAGAATCAATCAAGAGGGAAAAATACGCTGAGGATGGAGACTGAGCTTTTCATCACCAGGCTTCCACCCAAAACATGAATGAATTACTATTTGCATAAATCCTTGCCTTTTATTAGCTTTTCAGGATGAAATTACAAAGATATTATTTAGCGTTCCTTCTGTTGTGGGTGGCTCAGAGTGCCTATGATCAGCCTTATGCTCATGAAGGAGTAGTCAAAGTCATTATAGCTTTTTGGGTAATATATGTAATTAGTGGGATTGTTCTAGCCATCTATTTAATGGGTCGATTTGTATTTAAGAGTGAGAGGAAGTTTCTGGATCACCCTCTTAGCTAGTATCGTGACTTTTTTGCTTTCACAATGGCTTTCCCAGTGGTTTCCCC
>CAJXGR010000016.1 GCA_913053665.1 uncultured Spirochaetia bacterium | reverse complement strand
TGGTGTTCACACTTAATGCCAGCTCTTTCGACTTGACTAGAGTGCCGAGTTCACTCGCTATGGCGATACCTGTAAGGATGTGAACGGCTGTGGCGAATTTTCTATCTGCTGCCAATTGTATTACTCCATTCTGTAACATTTATAATAACAAAAAGGACCTTATGTGTCAATACAATTTGTGAATAATCGTAAAAAGAAGCATAAGTTCTTAGAGTCAGGCATGAGACTTTTTTAATACCTTTTTCAAGAAAAAACCAAACATCCTTGTGTTCATATTTCTGGTCATCATAAACTTGGACATCCAGTTAGACACTTTGTTCATCCCTCCAGGAGTGACTCGAGAGCGTTTCCCCAGAGCCTCAATCGCTGACTTGGCAACGGGACCCGGCATCATTAGCTTCATGGGTAGGGGTGAAAAGTCGTGGGGAGCTGTCATTTCGGTATTCGTTAATCCTGGATTCAAGACCAGAACATCCACTCCCTTTGGTTTAAGTTCATACCACAAGCCTTCTCCCTGCACCAGACCGTAAGCCTTGGATCCGGCATAGCTTGCGGCGTAGGGAGTACCCATATAGCCCAGTACAGAAGCGTTATATATTATTCCACCCTTCTGTCTGGCGATCATGTCTTTAGCAAAATGATGGGTCAAGATGGCCGGAACTTTAATATTTAAGTCAATCATATCCAACTCTTCTTTTAGAGGGTTATCAAAGTATTCACCCACATAAATCCTGTATCCAGCATTACTTACAAGCAATCCAATATCAAGACCATCGGTTGTTTCCCTGATCCGATCTATAAATCCATCTGAAAGCAAATCAACTTGAATGGTTTTCACCTGAATATCATGATTCTGTTGGATTTCTTTAGCCAGTTCAATCAATCGGTCTTCTCTTCTAGCTGCCAACACGAGGTTCAAGCCTTTCTCGGCCAACTGTTTAGCAAACTCGGCCCCGATACCTGATGACGCACCAGTTATCAAAGCCCATGGGCCATATTTTTCCTTATAATCTTTCATTATTACCTCTTCATGTATATTTTTAAAAGCTCATGATGATTTCCAGGATGAGAGACAGGATTCTTTCTTTGTACAGCTAACAGGAGACCATTCCATAAATTACCTTTACAAATATCGGCAATCGACACCAACAACCTGAAACACATAATGAGCCAAATGTCCTTTCTGAAGCTAATTAGACCACTACAGTTGAAGTTATTGCATCATCTTGTCTAATGAAAAATAGTCGATCTCATCAAAGTGAAGGTGATCGGCTAGATTCTTGCCATAATAGGCTTTATGAATCGTATAGTCCGATCCGATAAGAATCTCAGCCGGTGCCCGTCTCATATTTGCGTGAAACATATCAGAGCGGGTCATAAAACCTTTTCTTAGGGCCCTGAAGTAATCGAGTGAGAACATTTTAGGGACTAGCCCAAAGAAACTGGACCATTTAGATTCCACCCCATAAAGATTGTAGATTTCCTTGTCTCGATCAGGAATAATAGGAAATGGTGGTTTTTGTTTTCCCACGTATTTCATAATATCTTCTGTGGAAGCCTCAAAAAAAGCGATTACATCCATCCCTTTTGCTTTATAAGAATCATAATGCTCCATAAGTCTATGTACTCTCAAGTTACAAAAGTTGCAGGAAGCAAACGCAAAAAAAGACAATAAGACTTTCCTGCCTTTATAGTCACTCAAAGAAATAGTTTTACCAAAAACGTCTTTCACTGTAAAATCTTTAGCGTTTTGTCCTTCTTTTATTCTCATAATAAACTCCTAAATATTTAGTCTAATACTATTTATGTTAGATAATTTCGCAAAACCAGCTAAAACATCGTGATTTACTTGTCACATGAGTTAGCTGGCCGCTATTCATTATAAAACCATTTTACCGAACTGAGAAAATACTTGTGTGAGTACACCTCTTATTGCCCATACCCACTGGTTGGTATAAGACTATAGCCAAAAAAAACCAATCAAAACTCCTAACCTACTCAGAAAAGTTCTATCCTAAAATATCTTTCTTTTCCTGGCTCGTTGGTCTATTCTTATAGTGATCTGATGATCAGGGACATTTAGTCAATTCTTAAGCCATGATAAATGTCCCATATTTTGTTTAGAAAACAGGCTCACGAGATGAAATAAGCTGTTTTCGCTTTGAGAGCCACTTCATACATAGCCGCCACACCACAAATCTCTGCACTCTCAGGGGGAACAATCCACTCATCCGGATTAAATTCCATCATACTCATCGATGGAGAACATATCTGAAACTTAACTCCTGCTTCAATAGCCTGTTGAAGCATCCCTTCCAATGATTCAAACTTTCCTTTCATCATATAGCGGAACAATTTGCGACCAAAAGGACCAAAAGCCATTTGAGATGGGTTCAGGCCGTGGCTATTGGCTGGGAGCATCCATGTCATCATCTTGCCCAGTAAGCTTTTACCTTTATAAAATCTCTTTCGCTTGATCACTGAAACACCCCAAAAAGTGCAATAGATAGTGCACTCCATTCCCATTCCTACAGCACCTAACGCCATCATCATGGTGGCTATCGCTTTGTCGAAGTCTCCTGAGAAAAGAATCAATGAGACTTTGTCCTCCTGAGCGTTTTCCTTAAGTTCTGCTACCTGCTTCTCCAACTCATTCACCCGCGTGGGGAGATCAAATTGAACCAGGTCTTTTTGTTTTTCCTGAACTGTTTCCATTACAAATCCTCCTAAGTTTTTTGAATATAAAAAACATACTCACTCTGGCTTTCCTTAAAAGCCACAATAGTATTGCCTGTCTGACGCGTCCAGGACTCCATATCCTTTGAGGAGCCGGGATCCGTAGCCATTAATTTAAGTATTTCTCCACTCTTCAGATTGTCCATCGCCTGTTTTACCTTGATTATGGGCATCGGATCATTGAGCCCGCGACAATCCAACTCAATATTATCCGCTAAGTTAGCCATATTATTCCTTAAACCCTTCATAAGTTGAATCACAAGACCTCCTAACCTCATACCCACTAGTTGGTATATTCTCTGTCCAAAAAAAAGACTTCTAATTACCCTCCAAAAAGCCTCTCGAGGCAGATTTTATAGTGGGTGAGATTACGTTCTAATAATTTATCATCCTGTATGGCTTTGGTATAAAGTAATGAGCCTTGAATCAGGGATAGCAGCGAATCTGAGAGACCCTGGGTGTCTATATTCCCCTTGGGAGCGTACTTGACTTTGGCTTCATCCAGGAATTGTTTAAACATAGCTGACTGTTCTTTAAGCAATTTAGCACACAACTTTCTGATCTCTTCATGGGTGTTGGAGAGCTCTTGGGCGATATTACCCAATAAACAACTCCTGTTGGACAGGTCACCTTGAAAGAAGTTTATAACGAAGTCTATATATCCGTAAATCCGGTCCAGGGGATCAGGCCGTGTGAGAAAGCCTTCCTCGACCATCAGGTCCCTCATAATATTATAAAAGTACTCTAAAGCCTCTTTCCCCAAATCTTCTTTGGTCTCAAAGTAATGAAAGAAGCTGCCTTTGGTGAGTCCTGCAGTCTTACAGATTTCGTCCACTGTTGTGGCACCATACCCCTTTGCAAGCATGTGTTTTATAGCGGCATCAAGGAGTTTCTTTTTACTGGGTGATGCAGTCTGTATCATAGGACACCTTAAATCAACTGATAGTATTGAACAGAAATAAGCCATTTATACCAACCGGTATATATGAAAAATACTTGATTTCAGCCCGATTGTCAAGGATTTATTTAAAAAAACATTCTTATTTCTCGCTATTTCAAAGCAAGAATCCATTCAATGATCGCCTCAGCCTCAACTTTACTAAGGTTATTTTGAGGGAACATTACTACATTTCCCCATTTCCCCTTGCTCCCTTCTAGAAGCCCTTTCATCAATAGCTCTTTGCCTTCAGGTTTATTCTTGTATCTTCCTTTTATATCTATAAATGAAGGGCCCAAGAGCTTTTGTCTCATATCATGGCAATTAATACATCTTTTTCTTTGAACCAGTAATTTCACGTTTCCTATAGACGGATTGGGCGCTTTCAACGCTTTTTTCATGGTATCTTTTGCTGGTTCAGCATGACACGAGTAAATCAAAATGCAACCTAGCAAGAAAATAAAAACCTTCATATCATCTCCTAAAAATCTTTTTTATTAAATAACTTCAATCCGGCGAGTAGTGGGAAAATGATCCACAAAACAAGAGAAAAAAAGGAAATGCCAAGACCCATAGAACTCCCAAAAAACTTCTTGAAGATCGCACCGGTATAAACCATAAGTGCTGACATATCTATCTTTAATAGCATCATAATTCTTGCCAGATCAATGGGGTTTAAGGCACTTAAATAGATAACAGGTTGTTCCAAAGGGTAATCACTGAATGTAACAATCATGAAAAGAATCAATCCGTCATAAACAACTGATAAATAAAGCCAGATTAGTATCGATGCACTCAGCCCTTTCACTTTATCTTCAAATATAACAGATATTAAAAATGGAATTGCCACAAATATAAGGATCAAACAAACGCCAGACAGTATCAACGTTAAAAAGGTCGCAATCTCAGAGTAGTCCTTCATTCCAAACATGACAAACGGTATGCCTACTCCCAGAACGTATCCTAAGGACAAGGAAAGGGTCAAGCCAGTGAACTTCCCAAGAAATATACTCTTCCTATTGATGGGTTGAGCCAGCATTAACTCCATAAACTCTCGGGAATTGTAAAAATACATGGTTCCAAACACAATACTCACAAGAGGCAGGATGAATAATACGATATTTATCAGGCTGGCAATAACTTTGCTTGCTTCGTTACCCAGATAAAACAGTCCAAAGGATATTAAAAAAAAAACAGGGAATATAAAATCACCCATTTGCTTCTTAAAATATCAAACAATTCATACTTTAGGATTTTGAGCATGTCTGGTCTCCTCCATGATTTTCGCTATAGCACTCTCAAGGTTTTTTGTATGGGTCTCTAAAATAAGTTCTTTGATGCTTCCTTCCACATATTTTTTCCCTTCAAGAAGAAAAATAACTTTGTCTCCAATTTCTTCCACTTCACTCATAATATGAGATGTCAGTATAATAGCTTTTCCATTCTCTTTCTCTTTAATAAGCCTTTCCTTTAAATAGCGATTAGAAAGAGGATCAAGACCAACGGTTGGTTCGTCTAATATTAATATTTCAGGATTAAACATAAAAGCAATCAGGGCATTCACTTTCTGCTTGGTTCCACCCGATAAGGTTTTTAATGCCTTTGTCATATAGGCTTCAAGCCCTAAATGATGAATAACATCCTTACGGATGTTTAGATCACAATTTCCCCTTATATCAATGATCATAGCGATGAGTTCTTTTAAAGTTAAATTATCCGGAAACTTGGCTATTTGAGGCATATATCCAATTTGCCTCCTATAATTACAGTCCCCTCTGATACTTTGCTTGTTGATTAATATATCGCCTTTGTCTGGAATCACCAGTCCAAGAATACACTTAATGGTGGTTGTCTTACCAGAACCGTTGGGACCAATGATAGCCGTCACTTTCCCCTTCTCGATATGGGCATCAACTCCGTTAAGGACTTTTAACTTCTTAAAACTCTTTTCTAAGCCTATAATCTCAACCAATCCATTTCCTTATCAGAGGTTTTTTGTCAATCAAGGTTTCAGGAGAAAATACCGGCATATACCTTTCCGTTAAATCGAGCATAGTCACGAAAAGACTTCTCAACAAGATTAGAACTTGCGGATATTTCTCTGATATATAAGAAAATAACCTGACCGGTCTATGGGGTATATCCCCAAATCCATCCCGATCGAGGTCATAGCCCTTATAGTCACTCCAGTAGTTTTCAGAAAAAACACTATTATTCATCGTACTGTTGGTGGCCACTTCAAAAGTATTCCCTATAAAATTATTATGATAAAAGTAATCATCCAGACAACTGCTCCCAATCTTTACGGCCCATCCGTTTTCTATAAACTGATTTTCCTTAAACTCAATTCTGTCTGAGTTTTCAGCCAGTATTCCCTGGGTGTTTTTATAGAACACGTTTTGACTCACAAAACTATCTGTAATTTCTTTGAGTAAAAGTCCACAAGCTGCGGGACCCCAATTTTCTTCAAAATGATTGCCAATCATCTTTATATGCTTGGAATACATCACCACAACTCCCGCACCATTGGCTCGAAAAGTATTCTCAAGATATTCATTGTGATGAGAAAACATAAAATGGAGACCGTATCGTATGTTTTTTTCACTCAGATTCCCAATGATACTACTATTTTCAACAAACTCAAAGTAAATTCCATCTCGATGACCTGATATCTTGTTATTCTTAATCAGGGCGTTTTTGCAGTTCCATAAATGAATTCCATTGCCTGAAGAGGTTTCTCGTTTTGCCGATCCTCGAATTATATTGTTGACTATTTTGCAGTTATCTGATTTAGCCAGATAAACGGCCCAAAAGTTATCATAAAATCGACAATCTTCCACCACGACGTTATGAACATTTTCAATCTTGATTCCTGCAATATCGTCAGTATAACTGCTTTTTGAGTTTTTAATAATGAGTCCTTTAATTGTAACGTCACTGATTCCGACAGTAATCACTTGAACTTTATGTTCACCGTCAATAATTGGATAGTCTTCTCCTATAAGCTCTATAGACTTATTAATAACAATGTTTTTGGATATGTAAACGCCTTTTTTTATAAGTATACGATCATGATTTTGGGCTTTCGTGAGAGCTGTTTGAATATCGTTGATTTCACAGCTTTTGCATACAACTATCTCTTTAGCACTAAGATATTGGGTTATAAACAGGATATGGGCAATGAATAACCATTTCATTAGGATGGACCTTCTTACTGATGCTTAATTTTTCCTTTCAACCATTTCTGATAAACAAGCTTTTGAACAGCCTTCCAGGACAATATCGGATCATGAACCTTGATTTGTTCTCTATTCTGAAAAGCTGTTAAGTTCAATCCCATGGGGCTTTTAAGCTTTAGTGAATGAAGATAGACAGCCTTTGAGGCATCGATAAAGGACTTCGGCTTTCTAAAGTTCACCACCCAAAGGGACTTGACATCCTTTTGATTAATCCTGCTCTGATAATAAGCGGCTAAACACTCCACACTATCGAACTTATAGGCCTTGCCTTTATGAGTCAACAGCTCGGCACCATAATGTGGATCAATCATCATCATACTGCAATAACTGCATTGATCATGCCCATAGTCGATAGGAACAATTGTTGCATTACGGCAGGATACAAGGATTAAAGCTAAGAATACCGGTATAATCAATTTCATTATAAGACCCAATTTACTGTTCTTTCTTTCTTCTGCAATATTTAATATAACTGATTAGTTCGTAAAAAAATGCAGCAGATCCCAAAGCAAAGGATAGAAAAAGGATATACCCTCCGATATCAGGTAACGATTGAGCCGTAATGTTTAGAAGTTGCTTGGAGCCAATGAGAGGAGGTTCATAGTTCATGCCAAGCACTGCTTTAGCCAATGGAGAGCTCATATCAAGGTTATGGGCATATTCATAGCCCCTCAAGTAAAAACCCCAAATACCAGCTATCCCTATAATAGCAAAGAACGAAACCCACATTTCAATGAGAACTAGATTAATGACTTCCAAACGCCTCTTTTTTAAGATCAAATCACCAACGGCAACACTAATAAGACCGAATAAAATCATGAGGGCCACATAATAAGGGAGTATGGAAAAATCGGGTAGTTCTTTGGGCAATGTACGCATACCGATATAGTGATTCAACAAATCTATGATTTCAAGATGATGTTCCCCGCCACCGGTCAGACTGGTTAGTCCAATCCGAATCTGTAAACCGTCTGGATACTCTGGATACTGGGGAGCGAGAAGACTTATTTTCCAAAAGGGTACAAAATAAAGTATGATTAAGGTTAATGAAGCGACGATCATGAGTAATTTTGTTGTTTTTCTCATCCTAATTTACCTTCTTATATCGTTTTAGTTAGCAGGAGATAGTCATTATCTCCTGCTACAATCAGTGTTTATCCAGAAACCCTTACATAGCCTTGCATCTCTTGATGTAGGGCTGAACAGAAATCCGTACAATAGAATGGATAAACCCCGGCTTTTTGAGGAATCCACTTGGTGGACCTGGTTTCACCCGGCATAATCAGAAGTTCAACATTCTGATTGCCCATGATAGCAAATCCATGAGGAACGTCCCAATCCTGTTCCAGATTAGTGACATGGAAATAAACAGTATCCCCCATTTTCACTCCTTCAATATTATCTGGCTTGAAGTGGCTTCTAATGGTTGTTAGGTAAATATGCACAGTGTTTCCGTCACGGACCACACCATTTTTCCCTTTGGCCAGAGCTTCTTTTTCACTTTTCACGGCATGGGGATGGGTATTCTCTTTCAGCTTATAAATCCTCAAAGAATTGGGTTCAACAAGTTCTGCTGGAAGAGCCTGAGCATAATGAGGTTCACCGAGTTCAGGGAATTCGGATAAAAGCTTCATCTTTTCCCCACTGATATCAATGAGCTGACCGGCATGGGCGAGTTCTGGACCGGTGGGTAAAAACCTGTCTTTCGTCGTTTTGTTCATGGCTATCAGATACTTGCCAAAGGGCTTGCTGGAGTCTCCACCTGGAATCATGAGGTGACCAATATTATAGTAAGTTCTTATTTGATCCACCACTTTCCATTCCCCTAATTTCCATTTGATCACATTGTTAGAGAGAAAGCAGGAGGTATAGGCATAACCTTTTCCGTCAAACTCTGTGTGAAGGGGGCCAAGACAGACAGGTTTTTTCATTCCTCCCTGAACTTCACCTGCCATAACGGCTTCGTACTTAATCACTGGGATGCCATAAACGGTTTTGGAAAAAGCCTTATTTTCAATGGCTTTTATCATTTTGCTAAAAGAGTGAACGGTAAAAGCCGCCGATAACTTCCCGCTCCCTACAATGTACTCACCCGTTGGATCAACATTCACTCCGTGGGGAGATTTAGGAGTAGGCAGGTAATACACGATACCTGGACAATCGTCAGGACTTAAAACCTTTACAGATGTCTTTTTCACCGATTTAGCGATCCTCGAACCAGGATCCATATAGTTATGATAGTAGGTGGCAGGCATGTTTTTTGCCTTCCCAGCAGCTACACAGCCTTTTGCCTTTTTCCAGTTGATAGCGGCAATATAGTCTTTGTCGTTCTTGGAGGCATTTCTTTCTTTCCAGGTCGGTGATTGCTCTGTGTTATAGCATGATACAAAGAACCAACCATGTGAAGGCCCTTTTCCAGCACGGGCTATATCATAATCAAAACCGGGAAGCAGTATCTGGAACTCCACTTCCATTTTTCCAGGCTTGTCTGCCCGTATGAAGCTCATCGTTCCTTTAAACTTTTCTTTATAATCCTTATAGGGCGTGTCTACATTAGGGATAGGCACACTAAATCTTGTTCCTGCCAATAGATACTCTGAGTCCTGAGTAATAAAAGGAGAGGGATGATTTCCCCCGGAATTGGGTATTTCAATGATCTCTTCCGTCTCAAAAGTCTTTAAGTTGATTCTGGCAATTCTGGGCGTGTTATTTTCATTAATGAACACCCATCTGCCGTCTGGAACACCATGTGTCTTGGAAAGCTGAGGATGATGACTGTCCCCCCAGGGAATAAAGCCAAATGATGTATTCAGAAGGGCTTTAGTCTCTTCAGAATGGCCATATCCATTTTCTGCACCGACAGTAAAAACGGGAATCATCTTAAGAAGTCTTGTTGAAGGGAGACCATAAACCAAAAGTTGGCCGTTAAATCCTCCAGAAAGGAATGCATAAAACTTGTCATGTGTTCCCGGTCTTACATAAACTTGTGAGGCGGCATCGCTCGCTCCGATACCCCCACCCTTTGATTGACAGCCCATCACCATAAAACTCGAGCTCATCAATAAAAGGGATAAAATCAGTCCAAATCGTCCTATTGCCTTTTTTTTCATAATTCATATCCTCCTTTTAACCTGTTAAATATATTTAGGCCGAATCCCACGGGATTATTTGCTATCCGATTCCCTAAAATACTCTAAAATTGACCGTGTCTCCTTTTGGGTAACGTCCTGAAAAGACATTTGAGTATAATACTTTGCATATAATGCGTGAGCCGTAGCATTTTTTTCTACCATTTCTTTGGGGTTTAAAATCATGTTCATCACAAATTCAGGAGTTCTTCGTTTCGTCACTCCCCTAAGAGGAGGCCCAACAACTCTTTCGTCTAATTTATGACAGGCAGAACATTTCATTTCAAATACCTTTTTCCCTTTGCTTGCAAGGGATTTATCAATCGGTCCCAGTTTGACTTCCTTGATTGGCCCGATTCCTTTGTCTTTCCCCCCTTTATCCTGCTTAGCACTGGTCTCACCCTTATTTTGTTTTGGAGAGGCCCCTTTTTTTTCACATGAAAAAGTAAGCAAGGTGACGGATAGAACAATAATGATCAATGTTTTCATTTGATTTTCTCCTTTTGGTATATCACCAAATCCTGTTTATAGATCAATTAAGTTAATATAAAACGAATTGTATACCTGTGAGATATATCACATAAATCTTTTTCTCCCACATTATTCACCGGATTACATCCTATTATATTTCTGCAGGAAAGCAATATACACATCCAATTAAGTTCTCTAAAATGATAAACTTAATGTTTCTTGAGTGATTCATTGGAAGTAACAGTAAAAATCTTTGCTCTTTATTGATTTATGTTGAAGAATCACTGAAAAAGACGTATCTATTCGTAGAAATAATTATTATCTTATTAAGAAGAAACCTTAAAACAATAATCCACTACAGGTTGATATAAAATACATCACTCCATCAACTTAAGTGTTCAATATAAATTATGATTGCTATTATATCCGACTTACACTCCAATGAAGAAGCCTTAAAAGCTGTCTTGAAGGACATCAATGATTTCAACGTAGAGGAAATCCATTGTCTGGGAGACATTGTAAACTATGGGCCTGACCCGAATGCCGTTATCCACCTACTGATAAAGCATCGCGTCAAGAGTATTATGGGGAATCATGATTATTCCGTCATCGATCCAGTGAATGGATACTCCATGATCAGTCCCGCCATGCAGGACTCACTCAATTACACCCTGGATGTTCTTGAAGAACCCTCTAGGGAATACCTACAAAGCTTAACATGGGCAAGGTCTGATGAGAAGGGCTACTTCGTTCATTGCTGCCCACCGGATCGTCTTAGAGGGCATATCAGGGAGTATATTGAAGACTATACCTTTAAAACACTTATTGAGAGCACCCATCAGCCTCTATGTTTTGTAGGACATAGCCATCAGGAAATGATTTATACCGAAAGGCCCAGTGATGATCCGGATTATACACGAATCCACGGTAATCAGACCCCCCAAAAGAAGACTGATACATCCTATCGCAATTCTACTTATACCGCAGGCGACCACTTCCTTGATCCATCCATCCGTTATATCATCAATGTCGGGAGTGTCGGCTTTCACAAAAACGGTAGCCCCCATGCTTCCTATTGTTTGTTTGATCCAAAAAGCAACAGACTCATCTACCGTCACGTTCGCTATGATCTGGAGGGACTTTTGGATAAATTAAAAAGCCTGGATCTAACAAGCGATATAGAACGATTTGTTGCCAAGTATCTTCCTATTGATAAATTATGGGCTGTTTGAGGGCTCCCTTACTTCCTGTCCTTCATCGGAACATAGCTTCTCGTGTCAGCACCCGTGTACAGCTGTCTGGGACGACCAATTCTAAAGTGCCCCTCATCAGCTATCATCTCGGCCCATTGAGAAATCCAGCCTACGGTCCTGGCCAGCGCAAAGATCACAGTAAACATATTGACGGGGATGCCAATGGCTTTTAATATAATCCCTGAATAGAAGTCTACATTGGGATATAGTTTTTTTGAGATGAAGTAGTCATCCTTTAAAGCCAGTTCTTCAAGCTTCATCGCTGTGTCCAGATTGGGATCGTGAACATCAAGTTCTTCCAACACTTTATGACAGCTCTTTTTAAGGATCATTGCCCTGGGGTCATAATTCTTGTAAACCCTGTGGCCAAATCCCATCAGTCGAAAGGGATCATTTTTATCTTTCGCCCGTTCAATGAACTTTGGAATATCACCAGGTTTACCAATCTCACCCAGCATCTTGAGAACAGCTTCATTGGCTCCACCATGAGCCGGCCCCCATAAGGCTGTGATACCTGAGGAGATACAAGCAAAGGGGTTGGCCTGTGAGCTACCCGCCAACCTCACCGTCGAGGTGCTGGCATTCTGCTCGTGATCAGCATGAAGAATAAAGATTTTATCCAAAGCATCTTTCACAACAGGATTCACTCCATAGCTCTCACTTGGGACAGAAAACATCATGTTCAGAAAGTTATCCACATAGCCCAAACGGTTATCGGGATAGACAAAAGGCTGGCCGACAGAGTGTTTAAAGCTAGCGGCCGCGATGGTGGGCATTTTAGCGATGAGACGATGAGCTGATATTTCCCTGTGTTTTGGGTCATGGATGTCTGTAGAGTCGTGATAGAATGCGGATAAAGCCCCCACAACACCTACCATGATGGCCATAGGGTGGGCGTCGGGTCGGAAACCATCATAAAACTTCTTTAGCCCCTCATGAAACATACTATGATGGGTGATATGATATTTATAATCTTTATATTGCTCTTCAGTAGGCAGTTCTCCATAAAGCAGCAAATAGGCGACCTCCAGGAAATGGCTGTTTTCAGCCAGCTGATCAATAGGATAGCCCCTGTATAAAAGAATTCCCTTCTCCCCATCGATAAAAGTAATCTTACTCTGACAACTGGCAGTGGTGGTAAATCCTTCATCTAATGTGAAGATCCCAAACTCCTTATAGAGACTGGCCACATTGATGACAGGTGGTCCCGTTGTCCCTTTCACAATAGGAAGTTCAATGGTCTTTCCTGAACGGTTATCAGTAATTGAAATGGTGTCTTGGCCCATAAAATCCTCCGTTTATTGGTTGAAACTTATAATATAAGTCACTTTAAACAACACCTAAAAAAACCTTTACATTTTCTGATAATATTTTTCTCACTGAATCTATTAACCCAGCTTAATTCTAAGGAGGCGTTAAAAATCAAGTTCCCGATGGGGTGATAAAACTTTGGCTTTTTATGTTTTTCAGGTTGATGAAGGGGTAGAACAGCGTTTGTCTGTTCA
Source organism: uncultured Spirochaetia bacterium (assembly GCA_913053665.1). Lineage (GTDB taxonomy): Bacteria > Spirochaetota > UBA6919 > UBA6919 > UBA6919 > CAJXGR01. The sequence goes on along the minus strand of CAJXGR010000016.1, from coordinate 4,850 downwards.
GAAACACGTTTCAATCTAAATATAGAATCACCAACCTAAAATCCGTATTGAGCCTGGTTTTAAATAGGTATAAGTATAGGACACTCCAAAATTCCCTTCTGCCTGAAGAAACCCTGAAGCATCCCCGAAGAATCTCTTAAACAGAAACGGGTCATCGAGGGGCAACTATTCTTGTTCCTTCTCTCTCTGAGAAAGGTTAGTAGAATCTACCAGTTGTTGATTGAGCACTATCCATATTTATTTTCTTTTTTGACAGGATGTGAAAGATTCAATGAAATGAGAAGTGGATTATCCTGTCAATTATCTTGTAGGAATCTCAAAAACGGGAATCTATTTTTTAACGCCTCCTTAGTAATATTCTAGTATTATTGAACAATGTGGAAGATTCTTTTTAATTATTTCAATTTCTGATCCTGGTAAGTTGTTATTTCTGATATTTAGCACTTTAAGATTTTTAAGTTTCAATACAATCTTTGGGATGCGATTTAGATGGTTTGCTTCTAAATCTAACACTTTTAATTTCTCTAATTGACCTAAATCATCAGGAAGATCTTTTAAATCATTACTTTTTAGAATGAGAATTTGTAAATTGGATAATTTAGAAATTCCTTTAGGTATATTCTTTAAAGAATTGCCATGCAAATCTAACCAAACTAACTTTTTAAGTTTATATAAACTCTTTGGAAGCTTCTTGAGGTTATTTGTTCTTAAAATAAGATATTCTAATTCTTTAAGTTTGTCTATACCATCTGGAATATTATTAAGTTTGTTATAATAATAGGATAATATTTTTAATTTGCTGAGTTCTAATATCTCTTTAGGGAAATTTTCTAAGGAATTACTGTCCAATATTAAACTTTCAAGGTTCTTTAAATCGCCAAGTTCTTTTGTCAATGAACTTAATTCATTGTTTCCAAGATCTAAGCTTCTTAAATATTTTAGTTTACTAATTTCACTGTTAAGGGATGTTAAATTATTGTCGGATAGGTCTAAGTTAAGCAATTTTACAAATGAACTAATTTCTTTAGGAACTGATTTAAAATTGTTATCACTTAAATCCAGTTGCTGATATTTCTCAGGCTGTAAAACATCTTTTAAGCAATTATCCGTATGGATACAATCATTTCTCAAATCAAGCCAATGATGTCTTAAACGATGTTTATTTCTTTTTGAGGTCTTTATTCCACTGCTATTTCTTTTCAGACTTAACTTTAGTTTTTCTATACCTGTCACATTTCTATTCTCATCACGTATTTCATTGATTTTACGAGCAATTTCAATATCAAATTTAGAACAAACAAAATAACCAGTTACGCCATCATAAGGTCTGGAAGTTGTAAACCTTCCAGGACTATCATATATTTGAACTCTATAATCATCCAATGGAATATCAAATTTGCCACGATCATTTAGGAAAAAATCCGAGATATTCCAGATCTGCTGACGAGAACCATCTTTGCCTATATAATAGTATTTTCTTGTCTTATTAGGTTGAAAGGCGCCACGATTCCACTTGAATTGGGTGTAAAGAATTCCATATTCATCCATTTCGTAAACACGAAATCCATTTTCATATTTCTTTGCTTTCCCATTTACAGCTCCAAAAACTATTTTTATAGGACCAACATATCCCTTTGGAATAAGATGGATTTCAGGTTCTGCAAAAATTAATATACAGGAAGAGCAAATTATTAATATAGTGTGAATTAGAAAAAGCTTTACGATTAAATAGATTATAGTTTTCATCTCATTAATTAGCTCGACACTTTAGTCTTGAAGTAGCTGGCCGGGAGTCATCCACCCGTATCACTTTGCTACGACCTTCTTCAGCCGATTTCAGGGTGCAGACTATTTTGGATTATCTTGTCACACTTCAATAATCTCTCCATAGTCAAGATTCGTTAATTTTCTCATGTAATCCCCCATTTCAGGTATTACTTCGCGATAGAACAGACATGACTTTGTGCCTAAATTTCCTGTGGCACCCTTTTTACTTCCATAAATTACTTTTATATCTGTTTTTAGCTCATCGATGAGTTGTTTTGCCAAAACTTGATGTTTACTTTCGTTAACATCTTCAATTCTATAAAATACAGACACAAAAGAGCTGAATATCTCAGCTGTAAAGACATCATGGAGTGTTATTATGTTTATAGATTTTTCTATAAGGGAACGAATTCTTTCAATATTATCGTCCCTTACCTGAAAGACAACAAAGTTTACAGTTCCTCTTTTTAAGCTTAAATAATCTTTTCCATCGTTTTTTGCAAGTAACTCTCCTACAATATCAGGAATATCAGGAGATAAATATTCCCCAAAAGCTTTTTTTATTGCTCTTTTCTCTCTCCAACTATTCCAAAACATCGCGTTTTCCTGAATAAAGTCGGCTTAGACCGTTTCTCTTTATCCACTCCGTCTTATATTGTGGGCGAAGTATATTTACAACTAATTAAGGATAGATCTATGTGTCTATCCTCCTGTAGGACAAACGTACAGGCTTGTCGAAGTATTTATTCTCCCATCAACCTTAAGTGGGTGCAAATCTTTTTATTAGCTTTCTACATCCCTCAGATATTTCACTACTGTAATACTCTTTTATTTCATTTAACTCCCTATCACATCGATCTAACCAGTCTTTAGAACAAATATTCCGCAAGTCTTCTTCTGGCATATGATCGGTGTCATCTTCCATGAGTACAAAAATTGTGAACTCTTCATCAAAACCATCCTCACTAACTTCATGCTTTAGACATGCAAGACGACGAATAGCGATAAGAAAATCTATTTTGTTTTCCCTTAACAAATGAGAAACCGCTACAATTTCATTTCGCCTATTTTGTACATATTCTTGGTGAGTCATTTTTTTATCACACACATTATGTACCCATAGCAGGAGTTATTTACAGTTAACCTGACACTTTCGCCTTAAAGTAGCTAGCCGGGAAATCATCCACCCGGATCACTTTTCTACGCCCTTCTTCAGCCGATTTCAGGGTGTGGGCTTCCTTTTCATCAATGATTCCCTGGCTTGTGGCCTCCTGGATCAGTTTATCTGGATGAACACCCTTTAGTTTTCCCTCTCGCCTTGCCGATAAGAGCTTTTTCTCAATAGGTTCAGAAGCAATGACTTGGTCCAAGGTCTTTTCAAGCAATGCCATTTTCTCTTTTCCGTCTTCAGGGAGATAGACGCCTTCTGTTATACGATCTCGTGCAGGAGAAGGCTCTAACAATATCTTAGCGACTTGATGCCCCAAACGATCTTTGGGGAGTTTAAAGGTCTTACCGAAGGGGAAGATGATGAGCCGTAAAATCCACGCTATAAAGGTATTGGGGAAATTACGCAATATTTGATCCAAAGCCTCCTGACCTTTGTATAAAGCTTGGTCACAAGACCATTGAACCAGTGGGAGGTCTTCTTTTGGGCTTCCCTGATCTTTAAAGTGCTTCAGAATGGAGGATGCCAGGTACATTTGGCTTAAAATGTCTGCAAACCGTCCGGATATTTTTTCCTTTCGCTTCAACGCCCCACCCAACAGGAATAAGGCGATATCTGCCGTCAGGGCAAAAGCCGAACTAAGATGACGAAAGAACGTAGCATCAAACTCTTTGGACGCCACGGATGAGTCAGGATTCGCGATGGCCTGTATCTCTTTTAGTGCATAGGGATGGCAGCGGATAGCTCCCTGTCCAAAGATGATGAGTGAGCGAGTCAATATGTTAGCCCCCTCTACTGTAATGCTGACGGGAACTCCCTGATAGGTGGAAGCCCATAGGTTGCCAGGTCCCATACAGATGCCACTTCCCCCCTGTACGTCCATAGAGTCATTCATGACCTGACGTAAGGTCTCTGTCAGATTGTATTTAACAATAGCTGAAATCACAGACGGCTTTTCACCCATGTCCAGGGCAACGCAAGTGAGTCGACGTGCTGCGTCCATCGTATAAGTATTGCCTGCCATACGTGCAAGGGCTTCTTCAATCCCCTCAAAACGGCCAATGGGTATCTTGAACTGTTTACGAATACGGGAATAAGCCCCAGTAGCCCGACAAACCATCTTCCCGCCACCAGTACTTAAAGCAGGCAGTGAGATAGACCGTCCTGCCGCCAAACTCTCCATGAGCATGCGCCAGCCTTGACCTACACGATCAGTTCCTCCAATAATCCAATCCATAGGGATAAAAACGTCCTTTCCCCAATTTGGGCCAACCTGGAAAAATTGATTTAATGGTACGTGACGACTACCTATAGAGACTCCCGGTGTGTTGGTGGGTATGAGAGCCAGTGTGATCCCAAGTTCTTCTTTATCTCCCAGCAGATGGTCTGGGTCATAGAGCTTGAAGGCCAATCCTAACACGGTAGCCACAGGTCCAAGGGTGATATAACGTTTATCCCAGTTCAGGCGAATCCCCAGGACGTCCTTTTTCCCTTCAAAGTCACTGTGACATATAATCCCCGTATCAGGCATCGACCCTGCATCACTTCCAGCCTCAGGACCCGTTAGGGCAAAGCAGGGTATTTCCTGACCCTTAGCCAATCGAGGCAAATAATGATCCTTTTGCTCTTCTGTTCCATACTTCAGAAGGAGTTCAGCCGGGCCTAATGAATTGGGTACCATCACAGTCACCGTACCCGAGGTGCTTCGACTGGCTATCTTCATCACTACACACGAGTGACCAAGGGCTGAAAACTCCAAGCCCCCGTATTTCTTAGGAATGATCATTCCAAAAAATCCCTTGTCCTTAAGAAATTGCCAGGCCTTGGGAGTCAGGTCATAGTCCTCATGATTGATCTTCCAATCGGATAACATGGCACAAAACTCATTGACAGGACCATCCATAAAGGTCTGTTC
>CAJXGR010000015.1 GCA_913053665.1 uncultured Spirochaetia bacterium | reverse complement strand
AATGTCTGTTCTACCAGTATTTTAAAAGAAGTAGGTCAGACATTCCTGTCTGACCTTATTCTACAGAATAATAAAGAGTTAGAGAAGAATTAAATAGACTTGATGGATTTGTCAGGATGGATTCCGGATAAATATAATTTTTCTTGTCCATTATTACTAAAGTTCGATTATATTAGTACTAGCAAGAGATGATGAGGAAAACGTGATGATCCAAAAATTAATGTCTTTTTTTCTTTTAGCCTTAGTGATAGGGTTTTATCAGCCTGAGAAGACTTATGGGGGATCCAGTCCTCTTGAGAAGCTTTTAGAGCAAAACGATAAAATCAAAGCTTTAGCTAAGTATAAGGACAGTGAGGAAGTTATCAAGTTGAAATTAGAGAACCTTGATGAGATCAATGAGTCACGAAGAGTTTATGGTTTAGGACCTGTTAAACTGGATATACTGGCCAGCCGGGTGGCGAATCTACACTGTGTTGAGATGTTAAAGTATAACTATATGGGTCACTGGAACAAGAAAGGCTATAAACCTTATCATCGATATGCCTTTGCAGGAGGCCGAGATCATGTAAGTGAAAACTTATATATGAAAATGACGACGAGTTCCTTTGATCAGAGTTCGGAGAGTGTCCTGGACTTAATGGCAGAAGGACACGGGCTTTTCATGGCAGAAATCGCCCCTAATGATGGTCACAAAAAGCAGGTTCTCCGACGGGAGCATACACACGTTGGTATTGGTTATGCCATCAATAATAAGGGTTTTCGATATGCTCAGGAGTTTGTGGATCGATATGTTAAATTAAAACCCGTGGCAAGAAAAGTATCGGTGGGTGATACGATTATTCTGAAGGGCAAAATGTTAAGACGCGTTAGAAAAAAGTATGGCCCTTACGCCTTGATTATTTACTATGAACCCGTTCCAAGGCAGTTTAACTATAAACGTCAGCCGGGTTCTTATGGTGATTTTACCAATTCTCGCTATTTGATGGTTCCCCCTTGGAAAATTAAATATAATCGTAATAAAAACACCTTCAAGATTAAGATCAAGTTTAAGAATGCAAGAAAAGGTCTATACTATATCCAACTATATATCCGAGATAATGTGAAGACAATTCCTTATAAGCCAAGAGGAAGGGTTTCAATGAATACTCAAAACGCCATTTCAGTAACCGGATTAGTAATCGAAGTGAAATAATTTTAAGGACATAGCAAAATAGTGATTTTCTTATAAAGTGAAAAAAAATATTGACTTAAACCACACATTATAATATTTTTTCACATTCATCTCTTTTGGTAGCGTTTTTATAAGTAATTGTACATTAAAGAATGGTAATAAATGCAAAGGTTGGGATGTACGAAGAAGATATGGCCATTTTACTCAAAGAAAAGGGTTATATTCTTATTGACTACAAAGTTATTAGACAGAAAAAGTCCACTCAATTTAAAGTCGTTATTGATAGACAGGCCGGAGTGGATCATAAGGATTGTAGCCGAGTAACAAAGTTCATCCAAACTTTCCTCGATGATAACGAGTTTTTGCCCGACTACAAAATAGAAGTTTCTTCACCTGGTATATACAGGGAATTAAAAAGCTTAAGGGAACTTGAAGCTTTTCTGGAACGAAGAGTTTTAGTTAGCTACCTTGAGAACGTTAAACTTCTTCAAGAAACTGGAATACTGAAAGAAGCCAGTCAGAAACAAATCCTTTTAAAGACTGAGACGATCAATGACTTAATTCTCCCTTGTGAGAGGATTAAGAAAATTCGTTTAGTTGACTAAAATGGGAGGTAACGATGTCATCATCTATAGCGGAAGCTGTAAGACAGTTGGTTCATCATAAGGGTATATCGGAAGACCTGATATTGCAAACAGTGGAAGACGTATTAATAGCCGCCTATAAAAAGAAGTTTGGCAGCTCGGATAATGCAGTCACCAAGGTCAATGAGGAGAGTGGTGAAGTCTACCTATACTCAAAAAAAGAAGTGGTGGATGAAGTCGATGATCTACTCACTCAAATCAGTCTGGATGATGCCAGAGAGCGGAATAGTGAGTGTGAGCTGAATGATGAAGTTCTTGTGGAAATCAAACCCTCTGAGATGGGTCGTATAGCGGCTCAAACAGCTAAACAAATCGTATTTCAACGTCTTAAGGATATAGAAAGAAATATTATTTATAGTGAATACAGTCAAAAAATCGGTGAACTCATTACAGGCCACTATCAAAGAGAACGAAACGGTCATATTTTTGTGGACTTAGGCCGTACAGAAGCCATTTTACCGAGAAATGAACAATCGCCAAAAGAGATCTTTACAACGGGAGAGCGAATCAAAGGGGTTATTGTAGATGTCCAGAACGCCAGGCGAGGAACATCGATTATAATGTCCCGTGCCGCTCCGGCTTTTGTACAGAGGCTTTTTGAATTAGACGTGCCTGAAATAACCGATGGGACAATCCATGTAAAATCTATTGTGAGGGATGCGGGTTACAGGACTAAAATAGCGGTCTATGCTCGTGACATTGACCCTGTTGGAGCCTGTGTGGGTATGAAGGGTATGAGGATTCAGGCGATTGTTAAGGAGCTGGAAGGGGAGAAGATAGATATCATACGGTATAATGACAATATAAGAGAATATATTGCTAATGCTCTTTCACCCGCCAAAGCTGAGCAAGTCGTGATTGTGAATGAAGAGAATAAAGAATCTGTAGCAGTGGTTCAGGATGAACAACTTTCTTTGGCTATTGGAAAGCAAGGCCAAAATGTAAAGTTGGCTGCTAAACTGACTGGTTGGAACATAGATATCAAGACAATGAGTGAATTTGAAGAGCTTGATTTTGCTGATGAGTCCAGGAGAATGGCCGAAGATCTATTTTCAGATCACGAAGAAGAAGAGGGTCATCCAATAAGTGAACTGACAGATCTGGATGAGAGTATTATAGAACTATTAATGTCAGCCAATGTGACAACCTTAGAGGAGTTGGTGGAACAATCTGAAGAGACCTTTCTTGCTATTGAAGGGGTGGATCAGACCATGGTGGATGCGATCATGAAATCCATTAAAGAGAATATTGTGGTTGTTGGAGAAGAAGGTGAAGAGGCTGTGGGAGCAGGAACTTCAGATCAGAAAGTATCTGAAGAGGCTGTAGATAAGGAAGTTGCAGAGGATAGTCCATCGAAAACGACTGAAGATGAAGGGGTGGCAGAAAGTCTGGAAGAAGAGGAGGTCTCTTATTTTTGTCCAGAATGTAATACGGAACTAACAATTGGGGTTAATACCTGTCCAGGTTGCGGAGTAGAACTAGAATTCGAAGAATAGGATATTCATGAAAGTTTACGAGTTATCTAAAAAATATAACGTTTCTGATAAAGACTTAATTAAAGTCCTTAAATCCCTCAACGTCCAAAAGACTAAGGATTTAAACTCCTTTTCATCTTTAACGATTAAAGAAGTCAAGGTTGTTGAGAAGCATTTTCATAAAGATACAAGCCAGAAATCATCTTCTAAAGAAGCTCAACACAAGGATCAATCAGAACTCCTTATTGTCAGAAAAGGAAAAGATGATCCCCCAATGGAAGTAGAAAGCAAGGAGGTGGCAGAAACCGAATCTAAGCCAACTAAAATTGTGGCGAAGTCTCAGAGCGGCTCGAATAGTGGGAAAAAAGTTGTTCGAGTCACCAAAAAAGTAGTTGTTAAGAAAAAGCGGCCTGTCCAAGCCACTAAAACATCTGGGAAAATAGAGAACGTTCCTGCTGAAACTAGGCCTAAAGCTAAAGAAAAAGTCCCATCCGATAATAGGCCAATGAAAAAGAAAGCTGACAAGCCTATTCCAAGGACTGAAAAAAACTATAAAAAGGATCCTAAAGATCGTATACAGATAAATAGAGGACCCACTGCTGATCGGAGTCTTAGCAAAGAGGGCCGAAAAAAAGACGACTGGAAAAAGAAAGGTGACAGAAGAGGTCAAAAAGATTACCGGCAAAGAGATCAAAAAGAAAAGTTATTTAAAAAGAAATCCAAACCAAAAGAAATAAAAGCTTCCTCTATCCCCAAGATCATCGAGATTATGGAAACGATTACTGTTTCAGAACTTGCTAAGAAGTTAAACATAAAAGCAGGGGATATTATCACAAAACTCATCGCGATGGGAGTGATGGCCACTATTAATCAGGTTATTGACTCAGACACGGCCACCCTGTTAGCCAGTGAGTATAAATGTAATACTAAAATCGTGTCTTTATATGACGAGACAGTGATTGAAGAAATTGTTGACAAGAAAGAAGATTTGCTTTATCGTCCTCCTATTGTGACAGTTATGGGCCATGTGGACCATGGTAAAACGAAGTTATTAGACTCAATACGGACTACAGATGTTGCAGGAGGAGAGGCTGGAGGGATCACTCAACATATTGGCGCCTATCTTATCCATACAGAGAATGCCAATATTATCTTTTTAGATACACCGGGTCACGAAGCTTTTACCGCGATGCGGGCCAGGGGAGCGAGGGTGACAGATATTGTTGTCCTGGTGGTCGCTGCAGATGACGGGGTGATGCCTCAAACCATTGAAGCCATCAACCATGCGAAAGAAGCTGAAGTCCCTATAGTCGTGGCGATCAACAAAATAGATTCCCCCAAAGCTAATGCTGAAAGGGTGAGACAACAACTCGCCAAGTATGATCTGACGGCAGAAGATTGGGGCGGGAAGACCATTATGGTAGAGCTGAGCGCCCTTAAGAAGACAAATATAGATAAACTTCTTGAAGGTATACTCCTTGAGGCAGAACTCTTGGAACTCTCTGCTAACCCGAATCGAGGCGCTATTGGTAATATTATTGAGTCCAAGATTGATATTGGACGAGGTCCGGTGGCTACGGTATTGATTCAGACTGGAACTCTTAAAGTAGGTGATCCTTTTGTTTCTGGGGTCTACTCTGGTAAAGTCAGGGCGATGTTTGATGACCATGGACTCCCTTTAGATGTTGCTTTGCCTTCTACTCCTGTTGAGGTGTTAGGCTTGGACGGTGTCCCGGAAGCCGGTGATCCCTTTAATGTTATGGACAGCGAAAAGAGTGCCAAGCAAATTGCTCAAAAACGCCAGGAACTCCAGAGAGTCAATAAAGCCAAAAATGTTAAAAAGGTTACATTGGATGATTTATCCCGTCAAATCCAGGAAGGTGAGATCCAGGATCTAAAGATCATATTAAAAGGAGACGTTCAAGACAGTATCGAAGCTCTCAAAGATGCCTTTCACAAGCTTTCTAACGATGAAGTCAGCGTTAAAGTGATCCACAGTTCTACTGGAGCCGTGAATGAAAATGATGTGATGCTGGCCAGTGCGTCCAATGCAATTATAGTGGGATTTCATGTCCATCCTAATAGTAAAGCCAGCCTCCTGGCTCACCGAGAGCATGTTGAGATCAGAAAACATTCTATTATTTATGACGCTATCAACAGCATCAAAAGCGCTATGGAAGGCATGCTGGCTCCTGATCTTCAGGAAGAACTGATGGGTCAGGCTGAAATCAGAGAGCTTTTTAAAGTGCCGAAAATCGGAGTGATTGCTGGGTGTTACGTGACAAGCGGTAAGATCCAGAAGAGTAATCGTGTGAGGCTGATTCGAGACGGGATTGAAATCTTTGAAGGAGAGCTATCCTCCTTAAGACGCTTTAAAAATACGCCTTTTTAGAGATGATGTGGTTATTTATGAAGGGAAATTAGCTTCACTAAAACGCTTTAAAGATGATGCTAATGAAGTGAAAGAGTCCTTTGAGTGCGGAATATCCATTAAAAATTACCAGGATCTTAAGGTGGGCGATGTGATTGAAGGGTTTGTCATAAGAGAGATCGCTAAAACCCTGGATTAGAGACGGTCATGGCATATTATAGAAATAAACGGGCTGGAAGTCTTCTTAGAGAAGAAATCAGTTTGATGATCCAAAGAGAGATCAAAGATCCCAGAATCACGGGATTCATTACTATCACAGGCGTGGAGGTCACCAAGGATTTGAGGGTAGCGACTGTCCATGTGAGTATTTTAGGAGATGAGAAGAGTTGTAAAAGTACACTCCAGGGGCTTCGGAGTGCAACAGGGTATATGAAAAAGAGGCTGGGAAAGATACTATCCTTTAAGTATATCCCTGAAATACGCTTTGAAGAGGATAATTCATTGTTGGAAGGAAGTAAAATCTATCAACAAATCAGTGATCTTGAGGAAAAGGGTGATCCTGGATCGACTCATGATGGAGACGCAGAAGAGTAAATGATTTGATCGGATAGATTCTTTGAAGTGATCTTTAGGAAAGGAAATGGATCTGAACAAATCCCTGAATGGTGTTCTGTTAGTGGATAAACCTAAGGATATGACTTCAAACGCAGTTGTCCAAAGGATTAAAAAGATACTCAAAGTTAAGAAGATTGGGCATTGTGGGACATTGGATCCCATGGCAACAGGCTTACTAATTCTTTGTATTGGAAAGGGAACCAAGATTGCAGGAGTTCTCACATCATTGGATAAAGAGTATGAGGCAGTCATCCAGCTGGGTGAAGAACGGGACACCGATGACGCAACAGGGGTTAAACTCCAGTCCAGTCAGAAGACAGTGACAGAAGAAGAGGTTTTAAAAGTCCTTGATGAGTTTACAGGTCCTCTTGAACAGGTTCCACCCATTTACTCAGCGGTCAAAGTGAAGGGTAAAAGAGCGTATCGCTACGCTAGAGAAGGAAAAAACATTGATCTGACCTCCAGGAGGATCATTGTTTATAGTTTAGAACTTGTATCTTTTGAGGATAATCGCTTTGCTTTAAAGATTCAATGTTCTAAAGGGACATATATTCGTTCGCTAGCCCGTGATATGGGACGTCGTCTTGGAACCTATGGCTATCTCACAGAACTTCGACGGACACGGATCGGTCGCTTTGAATGTAAGGATCGAGGATGCCAGGATAACTTGGAAGAACTTTTGCCAGATTCATTAATGAGGCAAGTGATCAATATTTCAGAAGCTTTATATTTTGTTCCATCCTTGTCAATTGCTGAAAGGGCTACAAATAAAGTATTTTATGGCCAACCTTTGACTCGGGAAGACTTGATAGTGGCGGAACAGCTGGATAAAGAGGACTCTCTAATCTTTAAATTATCTATAGGACAAGAGGTTATAGCCCTTGTGGATCAAGATCTAAATTATATAAACGTTTTTCATTATGAACATTTACAATCACCTCAATGAGATACCGTCTGTTCCACGGGGCATTATGACCATCGGGACTTTTGATGGCTTTCATAGGGGGCATAGGGGTATTATTGATCGTCTTATTGAGGATAAGCGAAAGAATGGGGGCAATACAATTGTCTTAAGCTTTTCTAATCACCCCTTTGAGGTATTAAGCCCTGAGAAAATCCCGGGGAAACTGGCTAGCCAGGAATATAAAGTTGACTTTCTAAGCTCTAAGGGAATAGATCATCTAATTTTGGTCCCATTTACTCGTCAATTTGCAGAGATCAGCCACACAGAGTTCTTTCAAGGCTTAAGGACTAGTTTTCAAAGGCTGAAACTTATATTAGGCCATGATTTCAGGTTTGGTAAAGGGAATCTGGGAGGACTTGAATATCTAACAAAAATGATGGATGGCTATGTTTTTGATCTGGAAATCGTATCCCAGGTTTCCCACGAGGGTTATCAGGTGTCCAGCAGTCTGATACGTAATCTTATCCAGGAAGGTGATTTAGAAAAAGCCAATTCATTGCTCCAGCGTGAGTATTTCATGACGGGTACCTGTATTCAGGGGGATCAGATGGGCAGAACGATTGATTATCCCACAGTAAATATAGTGAATCAGGAACAGGTCTATCCCAAAAACGGAGTGTATAAAACGGTCATTGAGATTGATAAGAAGTTTTATTCTAGTATGACATTTATCGGGAATAAATCACTGGGTGATCATGAGGATCGGGTGATCGAAACCCATATTTTTGACTTTAATAAATCTTTGTATGGAGAAACAGTCCATATTCACTTTCAAAAGAGGCTTAGGGATCAAATGAAGTTTGAATCATTGGATGAGCTGAAAGATCAGCTCGATAAAGACAAAACGATGGCTCAATCGCTTAAATTAAAAAGCGATTTGTCACCAAGTTTTAATTAATTAGTAACTTTCTAGTCATTGACTGGATGTTCAATATGTTTCCAGGGGTACAGTTAATATTTTGGACATTAAACCATGTCTCAAGAAAGGAAATATATGTATTTCTTTTATAGGGTTGATAATTGGCTTTACACTCAATGTATGGGCAGATATTATTTTAGGACCTACAATGTAATTACTATTTTTTTTGAAGAGTCCACAGGAGCAAGAATTTTAGCCGCCATTGCAGGGAGTTATTTGGGTCATTTGATATCTCGAAGATAGTATTTAAACGGTTTTATCACTATTTTCCTCTTAAGAAGGTAGATAAGTTTTATTAAGAAAAAAAATGGAGGCATTATGCCACTCGCTAAAGAAAAAAAAGCAGAAATACTGAGTCAACATAGGACCCATGAGACAGATACGGGATCTCCTGAAGTTCAGGTTGCACTTATTACCGCCAGAATCAATGACCTGAATGGTCACTTCAAAGTCCATAGAAAAGACTTCCATTCCCGAAGAGGCCTGCTGCAACTGATTGGACAAAGAAGAAGATTATTAAATTACCTGAAATCCAAAAGTCCTGGTCGTTATGTGGATCTCATTAAATCTCTGGGACTTAGAAAATAAGTGGATCATAAGTTCATTTGATGATATAGACTAAATCAGATTTAAGGAGAATTATATGATCCACTCAGTATCTATGGAAATTAGAGGGCAGACCCTGACAATAGAAACAGGAAAGTTGGCAAAGCAGGCCAATGGAGCCGTTCTGGTCACCTATGGAGATACGAAAGTACTCTGTACCGCTGTAATGTCCAAAGAAAGCAAGATGGATATGGATTATTTCCCTTTACAGATCAACTACTCCGAAAAATATTACTCGGTGGGGAAGATTCCAGGGGGGTTTATCAAAAGAGAGGGTCGACCCAAAGATAAAGAGATCCTGGTCTCTCGATTGATTGACCGCCCCTTAAGACCCCTGTTTCCTGATGGTTTTCGCAATGAAGTGCAAATCCTTCCTACAACTATTTCAGCCGATCAGATCAATCCACCGGATATTCTGGGAATTATAGGAGCCAGTGCCTCTCTTTGCGTGTCAGACATCCCCTTTAATGAACCGGTTGCTGCGGTCCGTGTTTCATTAGTAAACGATGAACTCGTTGTGAATCCAACCTTTGAAGAGATCAAGTCAGGAAAGTTAGACCTTATCGTTGCCGGAACCAGAAAAGCTATCATGATGATTGAAGGAGCGGCTCTTGAACTCAGTGAAGAACAGATGTTGGAGGCCTTGAAGTTTGCTCATGAGAATATCATTAAAGTTGTGGAACTCCAGGAAGAACTCATAGAAAAATGTGGAAAGCCAAAACTCACAATCCCTCTTTTTGAGATTGATGAAGAGCTTAGAAAGGAAGTGGAAACCTTTGCTGCCGAGCCTCTTAAGAATGCTTTTAATGCCAGTAATAAGCTGGAAATGCAAGACAATGTTGAAAAGGTGATGAAAGAAGCCGTCACCACCTATTCTGAGAAGTTTGGTGATGATAAAGTCCTTCAGATCAAGGGAGTCTTGGAGGGGTTGGAACATAGTATTGTCCGCAAGATGTTGATCGAAGAAGATCGTCGTGTGGATGGTCGTAAAATGGATGAACTACGTTCCATTTCCTGTGAGATTAGTCTTTTACCTAGGACACACGGCTCAGCCTTGTTTACTAGAGGTGAAACACAGAGTTTAGGGGTTGTGACCCTTGGTACAGCCTTTGATGTCCAGAGGTTTGATGATATTGACGGCGAAGGAAGTAAACACTTTATGCTACACTACAACTTCCCTCCATTCAGTGTTGGTGAGACGGGTCGTGTTGGAGGGGTTGGTCGAAGGGAGATTGGCCACGGAAACCTTGCAGAAAGGGCTCTCCTGCCTATTCTACCAGACTTTGAAAGCTTCCCGTATACGATCCGTGTGGTGTCTGAAATATTGGAATCGAATGGATCTTCTTCTATGGCGACGGTCTGCAGCGGTTCTTTAGCTCTTCTTGACGCAGGCGTGCCTGTGACTAAACCAGTTAGCGGGATCGCGATGGGATTAGTGACCGATGGAGAGAATTATAAGGTTCTTACAGATATTCAAGGTGTGGAAGACCATTTAGGCGATATGGATTTTAAGGTAGCCGGCACGAGAGATGGAATCACGACCTTTCAGTTGGATATAAAAATTGAAGGGATTACTATTGATATTATGGCTAAAGCTTTTGAGCAAGCGAAAATCGCCCGTTTCAAGATATTGGATGTTATGGCTGAAACAATCCAGGAGAGAAAAGATGATTTATCGGAATACGCTCCAAAGATTGTTACCATGATGGTTAAAACCGACAAGATCAAAGATGTGATTGGCCCGGGTGGAAAGGTGATCAAGAAGATTATTGAAGAAACCGGAGCCAGTATTAACATTGATGATCATGGCAAGGCAACCATATCCTCGAAAGATGAGAAAGCCGTTGAGGCGGCTCTTGAGACGATAAGACTCATTTGTACTGATGCTGAAGCCGGTAAAACTTATGATGGGCTGGTCAAGCGGGTCACGGAATATGGGGCATTTATTGAGATCCTTCCGGGTAAAGATGGTTTGTGCCACATTTCCAAGTTATCGAAAGAACGTGTCAACAAGGTGGAAGACGTTGTTCGTGAAGGTGATAGAGTCCGTGTCAAATGCATTGAAATCGACCGTATGGGACGGATAAACTTGAGTATGAAGGATGTTGATCCTGCGTAATGCAGGTTTGTGAGCAATAAATTGATTCAAAAACATATATTGGATAATGGCATACGCCTTATCTGTGATCAGGAAGACTATTTCAAGACTTTTTCCCTGGGTTTTTGGGTGAAAGCAGGTTCTATCTACGAAAATACACAGAACAACGGGTATACCCACCTTCTTGAGCACATGCTTTTTAAGGGGACTCATAAAAGGACCTATCTGGATATTTCCCAAGAGATAGACTCCGCCGGTGGGCATATCAATGCCTTTACAGAACGGGAGAATACCTGTTTCTATGTCCATCTGATGAATCACCATCAGGAATTGGGAGTCGATATTTTATGGGATATGATGGCAAACTCCACGATCCATGAACAGGAGCTTGACAAAGAAAAGATGGTGGTGATCGAAGAGATTAAAATGTATGAGGACTCTCCTGAAGAGCTGATTCATGATCTCTTTTTCAGTCATGTATGGAAGAGTCAGGCTTTAGGCTATCCCATATTGGGGACTATTCCAAATATAAATGACGCCAATCGGCAAAAGGTCTTTGATTTCTACCATGAGTTTTACTCTCCCGAAAATCTCCTTGTTTCAGTAGCTGGTAATTTTGACTCAAAGGAACTCTTGGGGCAAATCGAAAAACTAAAGTTCCCACAAAACAAACTGACTCAGCATCAACCGTCTTCTTCCCAACTGAACTTTGAGAATCACTTTCAGATAAAAGATTTAGAACAAGTCTATTTCATCTTGGGCTTTAATGCATTCTCCCGACACGATCCCAGGCGTTATGGACTTTATCTTCTCAATAATATTATTGGTGGCGGGTCTAGCTCAAGATTATTCTTAGAAGTACGAGAGAAACAAGGCTTGGCCTATTCAATATATTCTTTCACCGGACTATACGAAGATTCTGGCGTATTTGGGATCAGTTCATCGACTAGCCTGGAGAATTATAGGCCAGTACTCAGGATTATTATTAGGGAAATAAAAAAACTATGTGAGGAAGGTGTATCTGAAGAGGAATTAAATCGTTCCAAAGAACAGATAAAAGGGGGGATAATATTTAGTATGGAGAATCTTGAATCCCGTATGGGGCGAAATGCAAAACAAGAACTGGACTATAATAAGACCATAACTACCGAAGAAATCATGGGTGAGATTGAAAAAGTTAGTGTAGAGGATCTGAACAACTTGATCAGAGACGTCCTCACCCTTGATAACCATGCTTTTTATAGTCTGGGAGAGGAAAAACATAGCGAAATATCTTTATCTAAAGATATAATAACTCATTAGATGCCAGGAAAAGGATCAAAACTTACAGGCTTGAGACGCGACTTTGTGTGAAAGCCATAATGAGGTATTAAATACGATGAAATGAGGTAAATATCATTGAATAAACAAAAACGATCAAATAAAAAAGAAGATGCCATAAAGATCATCCCTCTGGGTGGATGTAAGGAGATTGGTAAAAATTGTACCCTGTTTGAATATAAAGATGAGATAATTATTGTCGATTGTGGTGTGATGTTCCCAGAGTCTGGAATGTACGGGATTGATCTTGTCATACCTGATATGTCCTACGTTTTCAAGAACATGTCTAAAGTGAAGGCAGTTGTTTTAACCCACGGACATGAAGACCATATTGGAGCGTTGCCCTATCTTATCCGAGTGGTGAATGTCCCGATCTATGGGACTCAATTCACTTTGGCATTAGTGAAAAACCGATTGAAAGAACATGAACTGCTGGATCAAGCGACTCTTCACTGTGTAAAACACCGTGAGCCTTTTCGAATTGGCTCATTTAACATTGAGATGATCCGAACGACCCATAGTATTGCCGATAGTGCCGCTGTGATGATGGAACTGCCGATTGGCAAGATTCTTCACACAGGAGACTTTAAAATCGATCACTCACCCATTGATGGTAAGAAGTTTGATTTTTATCGCTTTGCGGAATTAGGTGAGAAGGGACTTTTAGCTCTCTTTTCCGATAGTACAAATATCAAAAAGCCCGGATACACTCTCTCAGAAACGGGTATTTATAAAAACCTAAGGGAGACTTTTCGTAAAACGAAAGGGCGTATATTTTTAGCGACCTTTGCGTCGAACATCCAGAGAATACAAATTATCTTTGATCTAGCCAAAGAGTTTAATAAAAAAGTGGCCATCGCTGGTCGGAGCATGGAGAATAATATTGCCATCGCCCACGAGATGGGTTATCTCAAGTTTTCTGAAGATTTACTCCTCTCGATAGAAGGCTTAAAGAATACTCCGAGAAGTAAAACCATATTAATTACGACTGGAACACAGGGAGAGCCGATGAGTGCCTTATCCCTTCTTGCTCACGAAAGGCATAAATGGCTCATGATTGAAGATGGAGACACAGTTATCATTTCAGCCAGCGTGATTCCGGGCAATGAAAAAGGGGTTTCAAAGATCATCAATAACCTGTTGAGGGCGGGTGCTCACGTCATTTATGAAGCCTTTGAAGACATTCATGTCTCAGGTCATGGCTACTTGGAAGAGCTCAAGATGATGATTAGCTTGACACGTCCCAAGTTCTTTGTCCCTGTCCATGGGGAGTATCGAAATTTGGTGGCCCATAGAAAAGTAGCGACCGAATTAGGAGTGAGTGAAAACCGTACGAAAGTCATGGAAAATGGTGACATTATAGAAATTAGTGAGAATAGTATTTATAAGGTAGGCCATATAGATGTTCAGCAGGTCTTTGTTGATGGGAAGGGAGTGGGTGATATAGGAAATAAGGTGATACAGGATCGTCAGGCCCTTTCAGAAGATGGAATTGTGGTGATCATTGTCTCTATGCATGGTGAGAACGGTCATATGAGTTTCAGGCCGGAGATTATATCCAGAGGCTTTGTATATATTAAAGAATCTTCTGAAATGTTAATGAAAGCCCAGAAAATGGTCCTGAAAGTGACGGAAGATTATAAAACAGAGTCTCAGCTTGATTTCGCCAGTTTCAAGCACAAGATCAAAGCAGCTCTCCGCAACTTTTTTTATAGTGAAACCAAGCGTAAGCCTATGATTGTAGTCCGTATCATTGAACGATAAAATGAATAGGTAAGTTCTTATGAAGCGTGAAGTAACAAAAATTACGGATCCAATAGATTATCCCGAAAGTGATGGGAAGCCCATGGCTGAAACTGATATACATCGTAATCTACTTTTCCAGTTGATAGGGGCTTTAGAAACTGTGTTCCCTGAATCTTATGTGTCAGGCAATATTTGTTTGTACTATGAAGAAGGCAACCCCAAAAAGATGATTTCTCCTGATGTTCTACTGGTGACAAGAGGAGAACCTGGTGAAAAGAGAATCTTTAAAACCTGGAAGGAAGCTCCTATCGACCTTGTCATAGAGCTGTCATCGAGGAAGACCCGTAAAGTTGATTATGGGAAAAAGAAACATATCTACTCTAGCCTTCTGAAAGTGCCCTGGTATGTCATATTTGATCCTGAAAAGCTGAATCTGGAAGTATTCAGGATCTTTGGCGATGGGTATGAACCTGTGGAAGAGGATGAAGAGGATCATTACTCTCTAAGTGATTTGGGTATCTATATAAGCCACGATCCAGACAAACGCTTAAGACTATTAGACCATGAGAAAAACTATGTTCTATATGGAGACGAACGGCTAGATCAAGAAAGGTATAGAGCAGATAGAGAAAGCTATAGGGCGGATCAGGAAAGGCATAGAGCAGAACAGGAGAGGCATCGGGCAGAAGAAGAGGCCATACAACGTAGGCTGGCAGAGGAAAAGATCAAAGAATTAGAGTTGCTACTCAAACGCAAGGAAGAAGAGAACTGAATTGTTGGCTCTTGGAATCAAAGTCTTAGGACTTGCTGGCCTCCAGGATGAGTTGGATGAGAAGTTCCGTTGCGTTTTCTTTGGAGTCTGACTCTAAGCTTTTGGCCATTTTCTCTCTTCTCTGAGTGTCCAGCAGTAGGGAGATAATTCTTTCTTTGAGTAGATCAGGTTCAAGATCTTTTTCTTCAATGATTTCGGCCCCCCCCAGATCCTTAAGAATCTTGGCATTATGATATTGTTCGTTCCGTGTAGCAAAGGGAAGGGGGATAAAGATGGAGGGTATTCTCAGGGCTAAAGCCTCATTGACGGTACCAGCACCTGCCCGGCCTATGAGCAAAGCGGATCCACTCAATATATGTCTTAGTTCATCGCTTTGGATGAAGTCTTTAAGCAGATATCTAACCTGTAAGTTTTTAGGGAGTTTCATCCTGAAGTTTTGAAGCTCCTCAAAATCGTTATGCCCTTGAGTCCTTCCACACTGATGGATGACATTACAATATTTTAGCAAATCAGATACGATCTCTCTGACAGTATTGTTGATCTTGTGAGATCCTTGAGATCCTCCTGTGACATAGATAATGGGTAATTTGATATTGAGTTTAAAGAGCTTGTAACATTCTTCCTTTGAACCTGTAAATAGCTCTTTACGAATAGGTTGACCGGTATGGACAACTTTGTGGGACGGGAAAAAAGGGATGGAGGATGTAAAGGAAGTGGCGATTTTACTAGCGAAATAGCTGGCTATTTTGTTGGCAAGACCTATGCTGGAAGTCTGTTCGTGGATTACAACAGGTATACCCATGATCCTTGCAGCGATGGACACGGGTACTGATACGAATCCTCCCGTGCTGAACACAACTTGAGGTTTGAAGCGTCTTAGAATGAAGTAAGAGTCAACGATTCCCTTTAGTATGCGGAATAGGTCTGTCAGGTTGGAGAGTGAGAAATAACGTCTTAATTTGCCTGTGGCTATGGGGAAATAAGTGATCTGTTTGGCTATTGCTACATCCCTTTCAATACCTTTATGGCTACCGATATAGATACTGTCAAAGTCCTCGTTTGCTGACTTATAGTGGTCTTTGAATGCTTCATAAATAGTTATGGCCGGCAGGGTGTGACCTCCCGAACCTCCTCCTGTAATAGCAAGTTTCATAGGGGCTGTCCAAATAGTTATTAACTTATATAGTATGATTTATAGGTCGATTAATTGGAAGATAAGTCTAACGCTTTTTTTTATTTTTAGTCCAACTTTCTTAAAAGTGTTTCTTAAATTCCTCAAGGGAAGGAGCTTGGCTAATGGGAAGTTTGGATTTTTTGACCAACTTAAGAAGATGAATATCCTTTTGGTGATGACTTTTTATAAATTGGACGGCCTCGTTGGCGTTTGACTCAAAATCCGGGGCGACCAACCAACCCTTTTCAATGGCCCCCATATCCATGAAGGCAAAAAGCTCATAAACCTGCAAAGCACCTGCTAATTGGGTTTTTATCTGCCAGGCCTCGCCATCAGCCAATATATCCAGGTCTCCAAGGCTATTAACAGGACAGGGAGACCTTATATCTTTTATGGGACGCCTGTTTCTTGTTTTTAAATGCTGAACAAGCCGGTCAATCAAAAGAGATTTAGGCAGGTCATGGCAGGTTTTTTTGTCAAAAAGCTTTTTCTCTTGAATAAAACCCTTGAGCTGGGTAATCAACTCCATAAAATTAAAGTCTCTGACAATATCATTTTTGCTTAGGGTTGTAGTAAAACCTTTTAACAAATCGATTTCACCGTTTATAAGATTATATCGACTTTGCCTTGAGGCCGTTAAGCCAATCTCAGAAAGTTGATGAAAGGAAATGACCCTGTCATTTCTTAATATATCAAATCCTTGTTTTGAGAGGGAAGCTCGATAAGGTTCATACTGTTTTGGCGGTTGTAAATCAAGCTCTTTATATTCTGACGGATTGGCTGGGGCATAACCAAAGGTTAGTTCCGCTTTCCAACGCCTTCCATTGAATGGATGCTTGTAGATGACTGGTCCATACTGCTTTGTAATAGGATGAAAGTAGACGGGTTTAAAGGGTCGAATAGGCCAGATCTTATTTGTTCCCGGCCTATCCAGATTTTTGACTTCAATAGTCAGTTGTAATTTTGATTTATCTTTTAAATAACGTCTGTATCTAGCTCCCAAATAGGGACATATCCTCATAGTATAGTCCTGGGGACGGACGGGAAGGATATTTTTAAGGTGATGGACACAAATCTCTGTTCCAAAAGGCCAATCTACTTGAGCCAATCTGGGGCTAATCTCGCCAAATGCTATTTCTTCAATGACTATGGCCTGATCATCCGAGTGAGTCTTCGTGGCTAAGTATTTTAGCTCTCCTAGAGCCGCAATCGCCTGTTTCATCCCTAAGCCATGCTCATTGAGAGCTGTGCTTCCAGCTATCTCCCCGGGGGATAGGGCTTTATCTAACAAGTCTCTTGAAATCCCCTTGCCATTGTCCTTAATGATAAGGTAGGAAAGGGCTTTGTCATTCCTGGATAGGCCAATTTCAATATCAATCTGCAATACACGGTCAGGTATTTTAACTGAGATGGAATTATCTATCAATTCAGAAATAAGATCGAGAAAAGTATAATTTGTATGACCCAACTCTTTGAATAATTTATTGGATGGTTTAATCGTAATTTTAGGTAGATCAGTTGCATAGGGTAGATTATCGATTTCAATCATGATTTATATATCGGCAATTCAAGGATTTGATAAAGTCTGTGATTTGAGTATGTTACTTGAAGGTTCTAAGAATAATTATATTGACATCTCCTGCAATTTACTCTAAATTTAGCCCGAGTCAATATCTATAATAATCTAAATGAAGGAGATTTGTTATGAAAAAAATGAGCTCAATTGATGTGAAGTCTTATGCCAAGATTGCCGCTGTGACCGGTTTGTTGGTGGGTTTATTGTTTGGCCTATTCGGCTTTGTAGGTTTATACATAGCCGAAGGAATGGTGAATGACACAATGGAAACTGTTTTTACTTTTGCAAAACAAAATCCAGAATATGATCCAAACGTTAACGAAATGGTTGGTTTAATGATAACGGGAATCTCGCGTTATGCTGCTGATAAACTTAAAGCAGATGAAGCGACCATTAAAAAAATCTTCCCTAAAAAAAATGACGATATAATGTTACCAGAATCAGTCAGTGAAATACAGAAAATAGTAAGCCCTGTACTTGGCAACACCTTTTTCTGGCTAAGACTACTTGTACTGATAGGCTCACCCATAGGTTTAGCTATCATGGCTTATATATTAGCTCTTATTGCTGGTATGGTCTACAATAAGATGAATGGGATAGGTGTGACAATCGAATAATTCATTAGAGGGTCTCCCTTCCACTCATGAAAGGGAGATTCCAAACATTAAGGCTTTTAGTTGCAGCTATAACCGGATCCTGTGGCCGCTAC
>CAJXGR010000014.1 GCA_913053665.1 uncultured Spirochaetia bacterium | reverse complement strand
AAAGAAATCAATTCAGATTGTGTGGGATTTAGAGGGAAAGAATAGAATTCGTATAGGTTCTTATTAAACCTTCTGATCAGAGATCAGTTTTATTCACCAGAAGAAGTCTAATGGATAGGGCTCCAGGGAGCTTAATAGCTTGTCCTGTGATTGGCCTGACATCCTCCTGTCTTTTGCCTATGGGTTAGGGTGGTCATAGGATGTTAAAGAAAGGGGAAATAATTTAACTTTTCTCTTGACTTTTAACACAGTTGCTGTCTCTGACCTATGTGTCGGGGTGGTCATAGAATGTCAAAAAAAAGGAGACATGATCTTAATTCCCTTGACCTTTAACAGAGTTGCTGTCTTTTCATGCAAAAAAGTGAAATATTTGTGAAATGTCTAATTGTAGTGATATATTATAAGATACCTTGATTTTTACTGGAGACAAGCCATGAAAAAATGGATCACAATCACTTTACTATTATCACTCACCCTAATGCTATTCTCACAAAGATCCAATATAAAACCTGCAAAGACTTTATGGAAGCAGGGATCAAACTATTTCCAAAGACATAGTTATAAAAAAGCCTTAAACAATATGAACCAGCTTCTTAAGCACTACCCACGGTCCAAATATCGTTTGGAAGCCAAAATAATAAAAGGCAAGTCTCATATCGGCCTTCGACAATACTCAAAAGGGATAGTCTATCTTGACAAGCTGATCAAGAAAAACCCAAAACTCAAAAGACGTGCTGATCTCATGGAGTCCATGGGACAGGCCTACCAAAACTGGAGCGTCTACTCATACGCTAATCAGAGCATTAGTTATTATAAAAAAGCAGTCTCACTCTATCTCTTGAGAAGGGGTAAATCAAGGAAAAAGGTCATTGACATTTACTATAAAATGATCCAGGTCTATCAATATAAAAACTATTATAAGGAATATCCCAAGAATTATAAAAAGCAATATACTGCCAGAGATCGGGACGTAACAAGAACTTATGATGCCATCGTAAAGATCGCCAGAGAGCAGGACACAAAAGCAACGGCTTTATACAAAAAAGCTGGCTATATCCGAAGTTACTTCTATTATAATCCCAGAAAACAAGAGCTGGCTATCAAAGCTTATAGGGAAGTCATCAAGAAGTATCCAAAACATAAGTTAGCGGCTCAAAGCCAATATCAAGTGGCCAGCCTCTACAACCAGTATGGGAACTATGTGACCGCCATTAAAGAGTTTAATCGATTTATAAGAACCTATCCGGATCATAAACTGCTAAAGAGTGCTGAATATACGCTGAACAGCATTAAAGCCCCCCTCGTCTCTTTAAGAGCTTTTGGAACAACCAAGCCTGGAGAATATAGCAAATTAACCTGGTCCACACGTAATGTGAAAAATATCCAGCTAAAAGCTTACAAAGTCAAGCTCTTTGATGTGGTCAAGGATATTGAGCGATTGAATGAGATCGCTAATTACTCCCTCAAAGGCTTTCAGGCCGTCAAAAAATGGTCCTTTAAAACCCCCGATCAGGGAATACACAAGTATCACTCTAGCAATAGCCTCTCCAATAAAAAGCTAAATCCCTATATCCAGGTTCCAATCAAACAAAACGGTGCTTATATCATTAAAGCCTTTGGCAAAAACCCTGAAGGAAAGGGCTATGAAGTGACCACCCTCATTATGGTATCCAATCTAGGGCTTATTGTTAAATCTGGAAAAGATAAAACCCTTTTCTACACAGTCAATTCCCTGTCCGGAAAGCCTATTGAGAAGAGTCAGATTCTTAGTCAAGAGTTGATTAAGAGTAGTTACAGCTCTCTTTTCAAGAAGTATAGTTATGATTATGATTACCGCCAATTTAGATCTGGACAGAATGGCCTTGTTTTTCAAGACTGGAAAACCGCGTCAAAGGAAAAAGGCTATTATTGGTATCGCAATTTACTCATTCTAGCCAAGTCAGGAGATAATTACGCCATAAGCGGCAGCAACTACTATTACTACTGGTACGGGTATCGACGGAATTATAAAATCTATGGCTACACAGATCGCCCTGTCTATAGGCCCTTTCAGAAGGTTCACTTCAAGCAGATCGTCCGAAAGTACGAAAGGGGCAAATATGTCAACTATACAAATGGCAAAGTCCATGTTCTGATCAAAGACCCCAAGGGGAATAAGCTTTTTGACAAAACCCTGAACACCAACGAATATGGGTCGGTGAGTGACTCCTTTCAGCTGGGTGAGAAAGCTACTTTGGGAGTTTATAACATCCAGGTGAAGGTGAAGAATGAAAATTACGGCTATTGGTATTCTCGTGGAAATAACTTCCGGGTGGAGGAATACAAAAAACCTGAATATAAGGTCAACGTGACAACAGAAAAATCAACCTACAAGATTGGCGACAAGATCACCTTCAAGATTCAAGGGAAGTACTATTTTGGCTCTCCTGTGGCCCATGCTAAAGTTGAGTACACAATCTATAAAACACAGTTTTATCACTCTTATCGCCCCTACCGACGTTATTCATGGTTTTACGACAATGGCTTTTACAATCGTTGGGCCAGCCGTGGATTTGGATATTATTATCCCTATCATAGCTATAGACGGGAATTAGTAAAACGCGGCAAACTAAAACTTGATAAAAAGGGTGATTTGTTTGTGAGCATTAAATCCAGGCACTTTAAAAAGGCCAAACATGCTGATATCAAGTATACCGTAGAAGCAAAGGTTGTAGATCAGTCCAGAAGGGAAATCAAGGGATATGGTGAAGTGAAGGTCACGAATAAAGCCTTCTACGTTTACTTAAACCCTGAGAGATACCTCTATGAAAAGAGTGAGACAGCAAAGATCAAAGTGACGGCCAAAAATCCCAACGGTCAGCCCGTTTCTTTTAAAGGAGTCATAAAAGTTTACCCTGTTAAATACATATATAAAAAGGTAAATAAACGTCAAGTCCAGGTAGAAAAGCTTGGTAAGGCCATACTCACTGGGAAAGTATTTGTAGGAATGCGCGGCGAGACAGTCTTTAAGTTTAAACCCAGTAGAGAAGGGTATTTCAAGGCGATCGTTACCACTAAAGACTCAAGGGGGGCTGTGATTACTGGTACCAGCTACCTTTGGATCGCCGAAAAAAAGAATGTCTTTGATCATTACAGGTATAAGGATATTGAAATCATTGTGGACAAAGATACTTATATGATGGGAGATACGGCTAGAATCCTGATCAACACCAAACATGAAAACTCTTATGTCCTCTTGACGGCCGAAGCGGATGATATTTATTATAAAAAAGTGATCTACGTTAAGGGCAAGTCAAAACTTGTGAAACTCCCTATCACTGAGAACTTAAGCCCCAATATATGGTTAACGGCGAGTACCTTCAGGGCAAATAAACTTTATCGGGATTCACTGGAAGTGATTGTCCCACCGGAACATAAATACCTGAAGGTCAAGGTGATTGCCCCAAAACCCACCTTTAAGCCTCAGGAACAGGCTGAGTTCACCGTTATCTGCAAGGACTACAAAGGAAATGGGGTTGAAACCGAACTCTCCATTGGATTTGTGGACTCCTCTATTTACTACATTCAGAGTCCCTTTCGGGAAGATATACGGAAGTTTTTTTATGGGCAAAAACGTTATCTTCAGGTCAAAACAAGTACAGGCTATGACTATCGACATTATGGACGTGGCAAAATAACGGCCAAAACAGAAGACAAATCAACAGCTTCTCCCCAAAGTATAAGAAACGCAAAGAGTGGTGCTAATGGTGATGAAGCAGATGGTTCGCCTCGTGATTCTAAAACGCGTTTAAAAAGAAAGGGACGGCCATCCAAGGGAAAAGGCAAGGATTCATCAAGAGAAAAGAATATAGATTACAAGAAAGCTCGCGTGAGAAAGGACTTCCCGGATACCATGTTCTGGAAAGCCCATGTGAAAACCGATAAGAATGGAGTCGCCAGAATCAAGGTGAAATTTCCCGATACCTTGACCACCTGGAAAGTAAAGTCCACAGCCATCACTAAAACTACCGATGTGGGTGTCTACGATCTGGACATCATCACACGAAAGAACCTTATCGTTCGCCTCCAGGCCCCACGATTCTTCCAGGAGAAAGACCTGGTCTATGTGAGCGGCATCGTTCACAACTATCTGGGCAAAGACAAAACAGCATTAGTCAAGCTCAATGTGACTTCTCAGCTTGGTATCAGTCGTGTCATCACCAAGGGAAGCTCTTCCAGGAAAATATCACCCCTCAGACAAGAGTTCAAGAAGGAAATCCGTGTTCCCAAGAATGGCGAAAGACGTGTGGACTTTGTTATCAAAGTCAGGACTAAGCAGAAAACGCCTGTTGGTCAAAAAGATATGGCGACCGTAACCATCTCTGCCCTCACCGATGAAGAAAGCGATGCCATGCAGCTTAAGTTCCCTGTTCTGGAATACGGTGTTGAGAAGTTTCTTGCCCAAAACGGTTTGTTGAACACAAAAAAGAGAAACACAGTTGCAAAGCTCTCTTACAACATCCCTCGGCAGATAAAACCGGGATCCCAAGAGATCAAGGTGATTTTAAACCCCAGTATTGCCAGTGTGATGATAGACGCTCTTCCCTACCTCATAGACTATCCTTATGGCTGTGTAGAACAAACTATGAGTCGCTTTCTACCAACTGTTATCACCCGCAACACCCTGGATAATTTGGGAGTCTCTCTGGAAGAGCTTGGTGAAAAGCATCAGAACGAGTTCGCCTACCTTA
This sequence comes from uncultured Spirochaetia bacterium, assembly GCA_913053665.1. Taxonomy (GTDB): domain Bacteria; phylum Spirochaetota; class UBA6919; order UBA6919; family UBA6919; genus CAJXGR01. The sequence goes on along the minus strand of CAJXGR010000014.1, from coordinate 13,527 downwards.
AAAAGAGTCCTATCTACAAAAGCAGCGAACTCAATAAAATGGTCGACTTGGGCTTAAAGAGATTATATACTTTCCAACACGGAGATGGGGGATGGGGATGGTGGCAGCATGGCCGTTCCAACTCATATATGACCGCATATGTTGTCTATGGCCTTGCTGCAGCTGGGAAAGCTAATGTCAAGATCAATCAAACCGTTATAGGAAAAGGAGTTCAGTTTATCACCACGAGACTAACCAGTCATGAAAAGATCAGCCGGTACTCCTGGTATCGGGATGATGACAATGTCCGGGTATACATGCTCTACTCTATCTCTACGGCAAAACCTGACGCTTATAAGAATAAGAATCTCAAGAAAGTACTCAATAAAATATGGGCGAAACGGGATGATCTAAACGAATACTCCAAAGTCCTGTTAGCCTTGACCCAGTCCAATATTGGCAATAAGAATAAGGCTGAAATCATGTTGGAGAACCTGGAAGACTTCATTAAAGTCAATAAAGAACTGAAAACAGCTAACTTTCAGGATATTAATCGTTATTGGTATTGGTATGAGAACGGGGTTGAGAGTACAGCCTTTGCCCTTAGGGCCTATCTGAAGATCAAACCGAAGAGTCCCTATATCCCCATGATGATGAAATGGTTGGTGAGAAACCGAAAGGGCAAACGATGGTTTTCCACAAAGTCGACAGCCTTCGTGGTTTACGCATTGGCAGAGTATATGAAATCAACCGATGAGCTGAATCCTGATATGACCGTCCAGGTAAGTTATGGCAAGAACTTTAAACGTAGATTCAAAGTGACCAGAAAGAATCTTATATTAAACAAGCCAGAGTTCACAATCCCGGCAGCTATAGCGAAAACAGGCCGTCAGTCCATGAAGATCGAAATCAAGGGACGTGGAAGGATTTACTACAGCAGTTATCTCAAATATTTCACTAAAGAAGACCCTATCAAAGGAGCGGGCCATGAGATCTATGTAAAGAGAAGCTATTTCAAACTGATCCCTAAAGAAGTGAGACGCTATAGAAGCGAATGGGACAGTCAGAAGAGAAAATATGTACGAGTGGCCTATAAAGATATGGATTACACCCGTAAAGCCCTGAAGTTTGGAGACCGTCTGAGGAGCGGCGATCTCATTGAAGTGGCCCTATCCATCAAGGCGAACAATAACTTTGAGTATCTCATGTTTGAAGATCCCAAACCGGCAGGCTGTGAACCTGTAGCCCTGAAAAGTGGGGCGACTTATCAGGGAGGCTTCATCTCAAACATGGAATTAAGGGATACGCTGGTCTCTTTCTTTGTCACATACCTAAAACAGGGCAAGCATGAGATACGATACAAGCTGAGGGCGGAAATCCCCGGTATATTCAACGTGATGCCCTCTCAGTCGCAGGCCATGTATTCTCCCTATGTTCGGGGAATCAGTGACAGTTGGAAGATGAATATCAATGAAGCTTTGGCCAGATAATCGTCCATTGCCAGGGTGGTAAAATCAAATCCCGTGATTTTCCTTTTAGCACTTGACCATTTAATATTTTGTTTTTATATTTGAAGATGTGCATTCAGTACAAAAAAATGGGGATTGTTAATCCCCTGTGCATAAAGACAGAGATAGTATATCAATAACCGGGGGGTGTGAAAACATCCTCTGGTTTTTTATAAATAAATCCTTCACGGCTATTTAGACCTTAAAAGCTTATTCAATAATCTAGTCTATTATATGATCTTGAGTTTCTTGCCAATTCGGTAAAAGGAATCAAGAGCTTTATCCAGTTGTTTATCGGTGTGGGTTGCCATGTAGCTGGTTCTGATAAGACACTGTCCGGGTGGAACAGCAGGTGGGACAACCGGGTTGACAAAGATCCCATCATCCGTTAACATTCTCCAAAAAGTAAAGCAATCCTCCATTTCTCCAATCAGAACTGGGATGATAGGCGTTTCACTCACCCCCGTATCGTAGCCCATTTCCTTTAAGCCTTTATACATCTTGTGAGTATTATGCCAAAGCTTTTCAATACGCTCTGGTTCACGATTTATAATGTCCAATGCCTTAGACACAGTCGCTACAGCAGGTGGGGGCATGCTGGCACTAAATATCAGTGCCCTAGAATGATGTTTCAGGTAATGGATCACAGGCTCACTGGCCATAACACAGCCGCCTAAGGATGCAAAGGACTTGGAAAAGGTTGTCACCAGAAGATCGACATCTTTCTCCAAACCAAAGTGGGACGGAGTACCACGGCCTCCACGGCCTAATACTCCTGTGGCATGGGCGTCATCCACCAGGATGCGTGCTTCATACTGTTCAGCCAACCGAACTAGCTCAGGAAGCTTTACAATATCTCCTTCCATACTGAACACACCGTCCACGACTATCATCTTACCACGCTTTGGATCGTCACCACATATCTTTAAGACCCGTTCCAGGTCTTCCATATCGTTATGCTTGAACTTGACTGTTTTGCCATATGAAAATCGTGCGGCGTCTATAATACTGGCATGATCCATCTTGTCCGTGATGATATAATCTCTTGGACCAATGAGACAGCCAATCACACCAACATTTGTCATATACCCTGTACCATAAAGGAGAGCGGCTTCTGTCCCAAAGAAATCGGCAAGCTTTTCTTCCAATCGGCAGTGAATATCCAGAGTGCCATTCAGGAAGCGAGAACCTGCATTTCCTGTCCCATACGCTTGTATAGCCTCAATAGCGGCCTGCTTCACTTCAGGGTGACTGGTAAGACCCATATAGCTGTTTGATCCAAGCATGAGCATGGTCTTTCCATTGATCTCGACCTCAGTATCCTGTCCTGAACTTATCTCCCGAAAGTATGGGTATAGACCTTTAGCCATGACTTCTTTTGCTTCTGTATAGCCAAAACACTTCTCAAAAAGGTCTGCTACCTTTTCTTTCATCATAAGATACTCCAAAAATCAATACTTCGCACTCGCTTTATCTCAGGTTCCTGCACTATAATCTGTAGCGTATTTGATCTGGTCATCTGTCAGTTGATCAATTGAGATTCCCATGGCCTGAAGCTTTATGAGGCCTACTTCTTCATCGGTTTCAGTGGGGAGGACATAGACCTTCTTGTCCATCGATTTACCTTCCTGAGCGAGCTTAACGAGGCCCAGAAACTGGTTGGCAAATGACATGTCCATCACTTCGGAGGGGTGTCCTTCAGCGGCTGCGAGATTTACCAAACGTCCTTCTGCTAACACATACACATTTTTGCCATTGTTTAAGGAGTATCGTTCATTGCTGTCACGTATTTCCAGCTTGCCTTCCGATATGGACGCTAAATCCTCAAGATTTAACTCACAATCGTAATGCCCGGTGTTACAAACAATAGCACCTTCTTTCATCTGTTCAAAATGACGTTTTGTAATGATATCTTTCATTCCTGTAGCTGTAATAAATATATCTCCTATCTTACAGGCTTCATCCATTGTCATCACCTGAAAGCCTTCCAGGGTCGCCTTTAACGCAGCTGTCGGAAGAATCTCCGTTACAACCACATTAGCCCCTAATCCCTTGGCTCTCATAGAGACACCTCGTCCACAGTGGCCATATCCAGCTACAACAAAGGTTTTACCGGCAATCAATACCGACGTCGCTCTGAGAATGCCGTCAATCGAGGATTGTCCTGTCCCATAGACATTATCAAAGTCCCATTTGGTGATCGAGTCGTTCACGGCAATAATAGGATATTTTAGTGCCCCGTCATCCGCCATAGCTCTTAATCGGTGAACTCCTGTGGTTGTTTCTTCCGTTCCACCATACAATTGCTCAGCCAATTTGGGGTTTTCCTTATGGATTGTAAAAACCAGATCGGCACCGTCATCCAGTGTCAAGGTAGGATTGATTTCCAGGGTTTTGCGTATACACCAATAAAAGTCTTCAGTATTCATTCCGTGCCAGGCATAAATCGGAACGCCTTCATGAGCCAGGGCAGCAGCCACATCATCTTGAGTGGATAGGGGGTTACACCCGCTCCAACTAACTTCAGCACCGGCGGCCACAAGGGTTTTCACTAATACGGCTGTTTCTTTAGTGACATGGATACAGCCAGCTATTTTCATCCCTTTCAGGGGTTTAGTCTTTGAATACTTTTCCTTCAATGTGGCCAATACAGGCATACGGCTTTCTGCCCATTCGATTCTCAAAAGGCCTTGTTTAGCGAGATTTTCATCTTTTACTTTGTAATTCATTATTCCTCCAAAAAATACAGTAACTGCCTATCCTAATCATCGGTTCTCTAAAGTAAGTGGATAATTATAAAGATATATTTTGGGCAGGTACGAATGACAAATATATCAAATATTTCATTTTCTATCAAGAAAAAGTAAAAAAAAATCCAGTTTTACCGAAAAAGCACTTTATGAGACACCCGTTTTTAAAAGGTTTTCTATCGATCATTTTACTTATCCTTCTGATAGATTCATCCTATACTTATTACTACAAGATCAATGAGCTTTCAGCCAATGATGGGGTTTTCAAAGACTTTAGGGAAAGTATTTTGTTCCATAATACACAGTTACTGTGGAAACGCCAATACTATAAAGGACAACAGCATAAAAACAATCCTTTTTTAAGGTTGAAAATGGCTTATTACACTGTAAAAAAAGGAGATACACTAAATAATATAACTCGAAGGCTTTATCTAGACACTGATACACTCATCTCATTAAACGCACTCTCTAGTCCCTATGACATTTACGAAGGGAAAGAGATCCTGATCCCTAATATGAGAGGGATCATTCATGAGATCAAGCAAACAACTCACTTAAGATCTCTCTCTGCTCGATACCAGATTCCTGATGCCATATTGTATTCTATCAATCAGTTAAAAGCTAATGATTTATATCAAGGGCAAAAACTATTTATACCCTACAAAAAGCTTTCCAAACAGCATAAACGGTATTTTTCCAGAGGGATTTTCCTGCTCCCTGTATCAGGACGACTGACTTCTGGCTTTGGCTTAAGAATCGACCCATTTAATAACAGATGGACTTTTCATGGTGGTGTGGACATCGCGGCGAAGACTGGTACTCTGGTCCATGCTTCTCAAGCGGGTCAAGTGATTTTCTCAGGCTATATGGGGGGGTATGGCAAACTTATCATTGTTAGGCATAAATATGGATATAACACGTTTTACGGACATTTATCCAAAAGACTTTATAGGAAAGGACATTGGGTCCGTAAAGGACAGGTCATCGGGAAAGTAGGTTCTACAGGACGTTGTACAGGACCTCACCTCCATTTTGAAATCAGACGATTTAATTTACGTAAAAATCCCCTCAAATTCACCCACTTTTAGCCCATTAAATAATGGGAAGTATAAATTTCCCATTGACAAATACCGTATGAACATATATAATATTTTGTTGTTTTGATATTCCCTTCAAAACCAGGGTTTATTATTGTTATATCTCTATTTAATTTAGATGAGCAGTTTTTTTATACTCTAAATTAATATTATTGTAACAAATATCATTATTTTATTTGAAAAACATGGTGTTAGTGTAAACTAAGTATATAGGTCATGAAAATGAGCCTTAATGATGTACTTCTCGTTCGTGATAAAAAATGTTGTAAAAGAGATTTGCCTTTGACTATCCATCCAATTTTGTTCCAAAACCATATTAATATCAGGAGAACAATATGAAATCAACACAGACAGCAAAATTCAAACAAAACCTACTGGACAACCGTAGAGAGCTCATTGAAGATCTAATGATCACAAACGAAAACTTTTCCAATCTAGACCACGTCAAGGTTGGAGACCTGGTTGATCAAGCCTCCAATTTCTATCAAAAAGAATTGCTGATTGGCTTGTCCACATCAGAAAAAGAAACTTTAAGCGCCATTGACAAGGCTCTGGAGAAGATTAATAACGAAATGTTCGGTCAATGTGAGGCTTGTGGGGATACTATTGATGAAAAAAGACTTGAAGCTATCCCCTATACGCCCCTTTGCGTAGAATGTAAAAAAAATAACAATAGCAATAAAGTGAGGAATGAAGGCTATAAAGTATAGTAAACCAGTATCTTATGATCAACAGTTCCTTCACATTCTGGCCGATTTCAAAAATTGGGTCTATCAAGAAAGTCGTTTTGAGATACACTCTAATGATGATCCAGGCTTTTCTTTGAATGACACTCAATCAGGAGGACTTCCTGAATTGAGTGTCATCCATCAAAAAGTGAAAACATGCCAGAAATGTCCTTTGGGACAGTCACGTAATAAAGCGGTCTTTGCCGATGGCAATCCTAATAGTCCGATTATGCTCATTGGTGAAGCCCCAGGCTCTGAGGAGGATCGTCTGGGACTTCCCTTTGTGGGCAATGCGGGAAAACTGTTGGATAAAATGCTTCATAGCATTGATTTAAATCGTGAGAAAGTCTATATTTGTAATGTTTTAAAATGCCGTCCACCTGGCAATCGTAATCCCAATGATCAAGAAATAGAAAATTGCTCGCCTTACCTTGAACAGCAAATACAAATGGTAAATCCAAAGATCATTATGACCCTGGGTAACTTTGCCACCCAGTTTATTTTAAAAGTTGAGACCGGCATTAGTCGATTGAGAGGGAAAACATACCAATTAGATGGACGCATCATCTTACCCACTTATCATCCTTCTGCTTTACTCCATAATAATCAATTGAAAAGACCGGCCTGGAACGACCTTAAGCTACTTAAATCACTAATCCTGAAATTAAAGCTTGACAATAATACTTATTGAAACGATATTACATAAATAACTTATTTTCTGAGGTTTTAGGATAATGACTAAACAAGAATTATTAAAACTAATCATGAAAGAAATTGATAATATCCCTCCCATCCCTGAAAATATCAATAAGATTAAAAAACTCATAAAAAGCACAACGTCTAGTGTTCAGTCTATTGCAAATTATGTGAAACGTGATCCGGCCCTCACTGCGGATTTATTAAAGATAGCCAATTCCGCCGCCTACATGACCCGAAATCGCGTCAATACTGCCGAACGAGCTATTACAACGATAGGCTTGGTTCAGCTTGAAACTATCATCTTGACAATTGGTGCAAGACAAGTCTTGGAGGGCCGTTATGAAGCAGCTGAAAGCATCTGGGAGCATTCCTTTAAATGTGGCTTCTACGCTAAACACCTTCTGACAATGAAAAGATTAAATGATGATGCCGATAGCGTCTATACTGCTGGACTCTTACATGATATTGGTAAACTTGTTTTACTGAGTCTGAGACCTGAATTAGTGGATAAAATCAACAAATTAAGTCTGGCAAAAAATGTCCCTATCCATCAGATAGAGAAACTAGCCATTGGATTGAGTCATGCTGAAATTGGCGAAAAAATAGCCGCAAGCTGGAATTTCCCAACAAACCTTGTGAAAGCCATTGGAGATCATCATCAGCCGAGGCTCAGCAATGAAGAACATCGCCCCATGGTTTATACCACTTACCTAGCCAACATCCTTTGCAAAAGGCCTGAAGCGGAGAGTGTCTTCAGTACCATTGAAGAAAAAGTCCTTGAGTTTTTTGAAATTGACTCAGTAAAGACTTTAGAAAGTATCATCCATACACTCGATGAGTTTTATCTGACAGCTAGTGAGGCTTTAAACGTATGATGGACTATTCAATAGAACCAGAAGTTTAAATTAATCTTTTATCTCTTTCGTTTAGACAAAATTACATGATAGCTTTTAATTTTATCAATCCTTAATAACGCATTTTCCATATCTTCAATGAATTGTATGCGTTCAGGTTCAAATAATTTCCTTTTAATCTTAGAGATCATCTTGGTCCTGAGATTAATGTAACGTCGGTAGGATATGCCGTAAAGGATATAGACCCGGACTTCTCGATGGCTAATTACAGGTCGGCTATTTTGAATCTTTTTGATGACACCTATTTGCTCAGTATAGCTATCAATGAGTGTCATGCCTTTAAGACGAATACTTCGTTTCATAAGAATGATCTGGTTTTTTATAGTCTCCATTTCACTTGTATTTTTTAATTCTAATCTTTTCCAGGCATCAAAAAATTGATGGGCAACTATAATATTAAAGGAATAAGCCGCTTTTTCACGAGCATCATCTTTTGCCATACTAATAGCTGATTTACGGAATTTAGAGTCCCCTTCTCCAACAAAGTATATATATTTCTCACCCTTAATTTCACCAATCCCCCCATCGTATTGGGTCCAATAGGGTTTACCCTTCTCTTGACCAAGTATAAGTTTTTGTCCTGGAGCAAATAACCTTCTATGTTCCCTTAGCTTTACTGATTTCTCACTATGGCAATAGCTAAACAGGATAACAGATGATAATATTAAGGTAATGAGCTTGAAAGTTTGGCTCACCCGATGCCTCCTAATAGTTCTATCCTTTGCCGATTCTTATTTAATCATATTCAAAAAGAATCATTCAAAAGATCATAAATAATATAGCTCATACTAGAGTAATTTACTAAATAATCCTAAGGAAATATAATAAAAGATTAACTCAACATTAGAAAAAAGCAAGTTCTACCCAACTTAAATATAAGAGTCCATCTCTATTTCCTAATTATTATTCTATTTAACATCAGTTCGAAATGGTTATTTCTTTTGCCACAGAGGCACAAAAACACAGAGATTGAATAAATCAGTTTCTAATGGCTATAAAGGAGAGTATTATCTTATATTTTTTGCCAACCTCATCTGTTCCATGTGAAATTAATAAACTCTTTCCCTTTAGTTTCTCTGTGACTCAGTGTCTCCGTGGCATCTTATAAATCGAACTCACGTTATTTATAGAAATAAGAATATCTCTTTTCAAGACGTAGAAATTGATTATATTATAAACATATTGGCCGAAAAGATTGGTTAAATGTAAAATAGCTATTGTAATTACCAGGAGAATATCATGAAAACCCATTTCCTTGGCAAGTTCCTTGTATCTTTGATTTTAACTTTACTCATGACTAGATGCTCTTTTCAAAGTGATTCTTCCAAAAATAGGTCACAGCATCTAAAAGACAAATCCACTCAGACGAATCAGAATAAAAACTCTACAACGCTGGATAAGGATAACAAATTCGACACCCTCGCCCAGGACGCCGAATCCATGGAGTCCACCACAGAGGCTATCAAAAAAGCAAAGATCATTAGAGCGGATGTCGTGGCTCATAATCCCATGACCAGTATATCCGTTCGTGATTTTAAGGTAAATATCAGTCAAATCGATAACAGCAAGTTCCCCGACGTGAGCTTGGTTGTTAGTGTCACAGACAAAAACGGCAACCCACTGGTGGTCAATAAGGATTTTTTCCAGATCATAGAACACGATGTGATAATCCCTAAAGAAAACATCATTAGTGTTCTGCAAAAAAAAGATTCAAAGGATAAAACATCCAAAATACCATTAAACGTAATATTAGCCATCGATAAGAGTAGTTCAATGGCCGGTGAAGGCAAATATAAAGAAAAGATACGCGAAAAACAACCCCTATGGTTTGCTATGCAGGCGGCCATCAATTTTATCGATCGGGCCAAAGAGAATGATCTCATATCAGTCATAGCCTTTGATGGAGATATTCACCCTCTTGGGACCAATCAAAGTGCCATCCCAAAAATCAAGGAACTGAAACCAGCAGGTTACACCGCATTATACGGAGCTCTCTTCACGGCTGTCAAGCGTTTGGAGGCAGGAAGCGGAATAAAAGCAGTTATCTTGTTAAGTGATGGAAAAAACGATACAAGGGGAAGTATCAATCGGACTCTTAAAAAGATTCGTCTCCAAGATGGAATCTATATCGCTGAAAACCTGGCTGTTCCTGTGTTTACTATAGGATTTGGAAAAGGATTTAATGAAATCACTCTAAAAAAAATTGCCCGCGACACCCATGCTTTGTACTTTAAAACAGCTGAAAAAGAAGAAATAATTCAGCTTTATAAACTTATCCGTAGGATTATTAATACACAGTATGTCATTACTTATCGATCTAAATCCCTTCGAGAAGTTACGAGAGTATCCTTAAGACTGGGTCGATTTGAGGATGAAAGGGATTTTACGACTCCTGAACACGTCATTCGTCGTCAAAAAGAACTCCTGGAAAAGATCTCGATTGTTAAGAAAGAAAAAGACAAGCTCAAATTGTTAGATGAAAACTTGAACCGACGAATGGGTGAGTTAAACAAAACTCAAGCCGACCTGGATGCCAGGGAAAGCAAAATATCAGACGAAAATGCCAAACTTAAAAAAGCCCTAAGAGACCTTCAAGCCAAAGAAGATAAACTTAATGAGTCGAAAACGGCTGTACTAGACCTTAAAGCTTCAAACGAGGAACAACAAAGTCGTTTAACGGAACGCCAAAGGGACATTGACAATCGCGAGGCCGCTTTAAACGACCAGGAAAAGAAACTCGGTGAAATGACTCACGCACAAGATAATCAGGAAAAATTGCTTGAGAACAGAGACGAGAGTCTGAGAAAGAGAGAAGAAGTTTTAGCCAATAAAATCAAAGAGTTAAAAGCTGAAAAAGCTGAGTTGAGACAGCAGTTATTAGTTGTGGAAAACAAGGAAGCGAAGTTGGATAGGGAGATCAAAGAAAATACTCACCTTAAAACCAAATTGGTTAAGGAAAAAAAGGTACTCTCTAAAGAGAAAATCCGTATAACAAGACTCAGTAAAAAGTTAGACGACATTCTTTTGGATATTAGATCAAAGTATAAAGAAGCTTTAGAGAACGTGACGGAGCAAAAAAGAGAATTGGAAGGCATAAAACCTTAATCTCCAGTGATTTTCGTTCATAATATCTTTTTCATTGTCTTTTCCTGGACTTTGATTATATTAACTCATACATTTACTGGATAGGAGTCAGGAGAGACCATGAGTGAAGGATTTCCCATCGAACCGGCAAATAGGCTAAAACGCCTGCCACCCTACATGTTTGGCGAATTAAACAGGTTGAAATTAGAGAAACGCCAACAGGGTATCGATGTCATTGACTTTGGGATGGGTAATCCGGATCAACCCTCGGTTCAGGTGGCCGTGGATAAACTTCAAGAAGTCATCAATGATCCCAAAACCCATCGCTACTCAGCATCTAAAGGCATCCCACAACTTCTTAAAGCTGTCAGCGATCGATATAAAAGACAATACGATGTTCATTTAGAACCCTCAAAAGAAGTCATTGCAACCATCGGCAGTAAAGAAGGGATCTCTCATTTGTCCTTAGCCCTTTTGGGGCCAGGGGATAGCGCGATCATCCCTTCGCCTTCTTTCCCTATCCATGTTTGGAGCGTTGTTTTAGCTGGCTCCAATGTGATCACTGTTCCCATGTCTAATAAAATGGATCACTTCCTGCAAGATCTGGCTCACATAGTGGAAAACCTGTGGCCAAAACCAAAAGTCATGTTTCTTAATTTCCCTCATAATCCCACTACCACAGTGACTACCCTGGAGTTTTTTGAGGAAATCGTCCAGTTTGCTAAAAAGAATGAAATCATTGTGATTCATGACTTTGCCTACGCTGATATCACCTTTGGAGACTACAAAGCCCCTAGTTTCCTGCAAGCAAAGGGAGCGAAGGATGTGGGTGTCGAGTTTACAAGCATGAGCAAGTCATTCAACATGGCTGGATGGCGTTGTGGCTTCTGTGCGGGAAACGAAAAGATCATAAATTACCTGGCAACTATCAAAGGGTACTACGATTATGGCATTTTCACTCCCATCCAAGTGGCTTCTATCATGGCTTTACGCAGCAATGATGAGGAAATGGCCAATGTGGCCCTACAATACGAAATGAGACGTGACATCCTGGTGGATGGGCTGGGGAAATGTGGCTGGCACTTTGATAGACCCCAAGCCACTATGTTTGTATGGGCCCCAATCCCTGAAAAGTTCCGATCCATGGGATCCTTTGACTTCTCAAAGCTCTTGCTGGAAAAGGCTGAAGTTCTTGTCTCACCCGGTGTGGGCTTTGGCGAAACTGGGGAGAACTTTGTAAGAATGAGTCTTGTGGAGAATCCTGATAGAATCCGTCAAGCCGCCAGACAAATTGGTAAAACTTTAAACTTGTTGTAGCAGACAGTTGATGGTAAAGAATATAATGAAAGATTACAATTACTTTATTATTGCCCGTGTACTCCATGTTCTAGGCATTGTAATATGGATTGGAGGAGTTGCTTTTGTGACTACAATTTTGATCCCATCCCTTAGAAAATTGGCAGACGCTGATAAAAGGCTCGAGTTATTTGAAACTCTTGAAGGAAGATTTGCTTTTCAGGCCAAAATAGTTACTTTAATCACTGGTCTATCCGGATTGTATATGATCTACTATCTCGACGTATGGAGTCGATACCTGGCTCTATCCTTCTGGTGGATGCATCTGATGACTTTTGTATGGTTTGTGTTTACTGTTGTCTTATTTATTTTTGAACCCTTATTCCTGCATCAGTGGTTCCATAAACAAGCTCTCAAGAACTCAGAGAGAGCATTTTTCTTCCTTCATACCCTACACAAAATATTACTGACCTTAAGTTTAATCGCAATATTTGGTGCGGTAGCAGGAGTTCGAGGATTCTAATAGAGCCAATGGAGATATTAAAGATATACCATCCTAATCTTCTTATTAACAAGTTTATTTTAGGGTAAAACATCGTTTTTTTTGGAGAGGTAGGTCAGCGTCCTGTCTGACAGTCTGATAGGCGTAGGGGAGGATGAACAGACAAGACGCTGTTCTACTATCATAAATATCCATATTATCTGAATCAGCCTGTAAGATTTAAAATGACCAATATTTTTTACCCTAAAATAAACTTGCACCCATTTCTAAGGATTAGGTTTATTACGAGAAACCTGTTGATTCCCTTTTTGCTGGTGTTCAACATTTGGTCATCCAATGATCGATCCTCTTGATTGGTGCCATGATCTGTATAAGTTTTATTAATCCAGGATAATTTTATGCTTTAAATTAGAGATCATCTTGTTCTCCTGAGTGGGATTTGTTATATTTTCCCTATGAGTTCACCAAGTCTTAAAAATCCTGTTGTTGCTAATTTAGTCTTGTCTGCTGCGATGCTTGTAATCATGTTTGTTCTTGCCCTCGTGGGTATCAACTCTTTTGGGATCCACCCTCGGACTGGAGCAGGCTTGTTTGGTATATTTACCTCCCCTTTTCTCCACGCTAATATGTCCCACTTCTTTAATAATGCAACGGCTTTGATCATTCTTTTACCTACTATTGCTCTGTTTAACGGGAAAAGAGCGAAAATCGAAATGCTTGTGATCATCGTTGTCGGTGGACTGGGCGTGTGGTTCATTGGTGGGCCCAACACAAACCATATTGGGGCCAGCGGTCTTGTATTTGGCTTGATCACCCTATTGTTTCTAGGAGGGATCATAAGACGTGACCTGAAGTCTGTTTTAGCCTCAATCGTTGTCTTTTTTGCTTATAGTTTTTTAGTCATCGGGATATTTCCCAGTACTTTGAGCAATGTCTGGTTCGCCTTAAAAGGAATTGGAGGAACCTTTTT
>CAJXGR010000013.1 GCA_913053665.1 uncultured Spirochaetia bacterium | reverse complement strand
TGTAGAAGAATGTCATGAGATGGGTACGATAGATGAAGTCTTGTTGGAAGCTGGATTTACTAAAGAAAAGGGTGAGTGGAAGCCAAGAAGACCTGTAGCGGAAGAACACATGACCTTAAGCATTAGCTAACGATGGACGATAAAAAGATTACTCCTTCCTATACCCTATAAAAAGCTGATTAAAATCTTTGAGCGATTTTCAAGTCAAGAGGAAAAAGGGAGATCATGTTATCATGACAAAAGAGAACGTTAAAAGGCCTTTAGTCATCAAATCAAGTCCTCGACTTGTTTGCCATCACCCATATACGCACAAACATGACAACTGCTGAAATGCCAAGAGAACGCTTCTTTGAGCTTTTAGACCAAGCCTAATAAGTCTGGGACAATGATAGCGTTCCTCAGACTACCTTAACAATGTTTATTCAGTTCTTCCATAAAGACATCCACATCCACACCATGCATTTGAGCCGATTGAGACACCGTTTCCGTGGCCTGACCCGGACAACTGAAACAACCTTCCCCAAAGAACTTCAAGAAAACATCCCGTGAAGCAGGATACATCGCCAGGACATCCCCTATAATCATAGACGGTTCTATCTTTCCGGAGTTTGTAGACTCTGATGGACCGACTGGATCAGTAGGACGAGGCGAGGAGTTCACATGGGTTTCCAGCTTGCCGATCACGGCCTCTAAATCTCCACCATGATTGAGGATAGCTGTCCCAAGGACAATGCCAATCTCTCTGACTCTCTCCAGGTGGCCCGGCATAGCCAATGGTTTCAGTCCGGCATCTTCCACAAGTATGTTTAGAGTATCAGGGTATTGATCCACAAGGTCAGCCACCTTCATAGTCGGGTCAATGCGTATCCATGATCCTTTCTTAGAAGTCTCTGGTGGAGGAGATGGCTGAGATTCCTTTATGGGTACTGGTTGTGGGCTTTCATTGTCTTCCTGTTCCTTTTTGGGCCTTGATCCACTGAGGACAGTCAGGAAAAGATTGATGGTTAACATGGCAATGGCCAGGGCTGAACTCATGGCTCCTAAAATAAATACCCCGTGAGCCGATGGATAAGGGGTTTTAAGATGAAAGCCTGTCACCATCAAGACCAATCCGACATTCGCAATCCAAAAGTGGGGGGCTATCCAGGATGGAAAGTAGACAGGGACTCCAATAAATCTGGGTAGAACATGATAGCCCACACCCGATATCATCATAACCATGAACCCAAGAAGGTTATAGTGAACATGCATAAACTTCATATCCTGAAGAAAGCCAATCTCAAAGGCTGTCAACACTCCTATGGTCATGCCGATAAATAAATAGATTAGAGACATTAACACAAATCGTCTGGGGTAAGTTTCCACTGACTCATCACTCCTTTATCTTATTTTTAATTATAATAATAATATTTGAGTCCATCCACTGTGATTTATGTCACAGATCGCATAAATTGAATAAAAATATCATAGTCATCCAATCCAAGACCTTCTGATCAAACGGATTCATACCCATTAGATTTATATACCTCAAACTTTTACTTGACATATCCTATAAAAATAAGTAGATTGAATACATACTAATATCCATTGAACAAAAATATGTAACCTACTGGCCAAGTTCAATTTCTATCCGTATTAATAAACAAATCTTTGGGTGTCAAAGATTCCATTTGAGTCTTGTCAGCCTGTTATACTTATTGATGACTCTATAAAAATCCCTATAAAAGCGAGGACCTTATGTCAGAAGAGGCTGTAACGGATCAACCAGCTATTGAGAATGAACTGCTTAAAAATGTCTTTGAGCAACTCACTGAGGAAAAATGGACCCGAACGACCATCGATAACTACTCAAAACGAAACTTTATTCTTCTCGATGAGATTATTAAATCAGCCGAAAAAGAAAATATTGCCGAAGACCTCCGACTATTATGTATTGACCATTTGAATCAATCTCCTAAAAGCATTATCGCCCTGTATATTGCTGGGATTATTACTTATGAGCAGGAAATCATTGATGATAGTTATATTCTCCAAATTATAAATCTTTTTAAAGAAAACAAAAAGTGGCAGGTTCTTGAATATCTGGCTGAAAAAGTATTAACCTATGGGGAAAGCAAATTTGCACTGATCACCTTAGAAGAATCCTATAGTCAGACAGAAAATACTGAGGAACTCTTAAAAACATGGGAAAGACTCGCCAAAGTGGATTATGAAAATGGCGAAATCCCAAAAAAACTCGCCTCTCACTATGAAGAAAATGAAAATACCGAAGAGTCTGTATTTTACTATAAAATGGCCTTAAAACGTTACGCTAAAAGCAAATCCTTTAAAATTGTTGAGGATCTCTGGACCCACCTGGTTGATCTCATCCCACAGGAACTTGACTTTTTCTTTCAGATTAAAGATGAAATTGTAAAGTATGAGTCAGAAAAAACCTCTCTCCTTCTCTTTTTGCTTCTTCCCTTTTATCAGGATAAGGATGACTATAATATGGTGATTAACATCCTTAAAATGGTATTAGATTGCAATCCAAAAGATAAATCGACTCGCGATCAACTGGTTGAGGCTTTAAGAAAAAAATACAGTCATCACTCACAACTTGAGGAGTATATCAATAAATCTGGGTTGACAGACAGTGCCCGGGAAGTCAAACAGGCCCTGGAAAACTTTGAGAAATATATCGTCTTCGACAGAGGCAATTTCGTATTCCACAGAAGCTGGGGGATTGGCAAGATCGTGGATTGCAAGGAAAGCTCTTTTGTAATCGACTTTGAGACCAAGAAAAATCATACCATGTCTCTTAAGATTGCTTTAACTTCCCTAAAAACCCTTTCAGAAGATCACATTTGGATACAAAAAAAGAGAGATCCCGACTCACTCAAACAGGATGACCCAGAAGGCATCAAGAATGCATTAATTTCCATATTCAAAAGCTACAATAATAAAGCTACTATGAAGGAAATCAAAAAAGAAATGACTGAAGTCATCCCCCTCACATCGTGGACCAAATGGTGGAACAAAGCCAAGCAGGTTATGAAAACCAGTTCGATCTTTGGGAACTCACTCGCAAAAAGAGACCTCTATTTCCTGAGGGACAAACCTCTCACC
The DNA here is from genome assembly GCA_913053665.1 of uncultured Spirochaetia bacterium. Taxonomy (GTDB): domain Bacteria; phylum Spirochaetota; class UBA6919; order UBA6919; family UBA6919; genus CAJXGR01. The sequence continues at coordinate 16,117 of CAJXGR010000013.1, read as the reverse complement.
TTTGAAGAGGAGACCATTACTAATTTCCTTGCTAACTCTCAATTTGATGGTAAGTTATCCAGTATTACAGATTACTTGAAGCACAGTAGTGACATTGATTCCGATGGCTTCCAGCAAATGCTTAATTTCTTTGTGGAGATTGCGAACCATAAGTCGATGGTGGATGAGAAAACGATTAAAAGCTTTTTACTCCTACGAAAGATTAAACGTGAAAACCAGAAAATTGTCTTTGAATTGAAATTAAACCCCTATGAACTCCTTTCAGCCGAAGAAGATCTGATTAGTGCCTACAGCACTTTAACGGATAACGAGTTCCGTAGGGACATTCTGGACATCGTTAAGAAAAATGATCCAGATTGGGAATCCACCTTCCTCATCATATTAAAGGAAAGTAAAGCGACAAAAGCTCATAACTTCATTGTGGATGAACTTATTATCCACAATAAAATGGACGAACTCAAAGAGGGTTATACCTATCTCATTGACCGATACAGGCAAAGCCCAGAAAATTACTTCTGGACAGCTAAAACCTTGATGTTAACCCCTGATATTATTGATCAATTTGGTTTTGAAAAAAAAAGACTCACCTTCAACCTTTTTCACTGTCTGGATATCATAAATAAAGAGATCAACACTAAGAAAACGGGGACTCAAAAAGCCAATCGCAAGCTCTTTCCACAGATTGTGGATTACCTTCTTAAGGAAAATGCCTTTGACAGCTATGTAGACGTGATGGTGGAAAGCGACGCCAGGAAGATCCTTGCATTAGTCAACAGTATGAACGTTTTGGATGAAAAAACCCGTTCTCAGTTTACGATTAAACTCTTTGACAAGTTCCCAACCCTTATGAAAGAGGAAGTTGAGGTCAGTAAAGAGCTTCACTCCTTCCTGGTCACCAAGGAAAGTTATGGACGGAAGCAGAGGGAACTCCAAAACATCATAAATGTGGAAATACCAAACAATAGTAAAGCCATTGGGGTTGCCCAGGAATTGGGTGACTTAAGGGAAAATGCCGACTACATTGCCGCTCTTGAGCATCAGAAGCAGCTTCAACAAATGGCTTCCACCTTGAACGAAGAACTCAACAGGATAAAAATACTCCTCCCTGACGATGTGGACACCTCCACCATCTCTCCCGGTACCTCTATTGAGCTTATGAACCTTGAGAACAACCAAGCCGAACATTACACTATTTTAGGGGAGTGGGAATCCAATATGGAAAAAGGGATCATATCCTATAAATCCCCCTTTGGCCGTTCATTGCTGGGTGCTAAGACTAAAGACAAGGTCGTTTACGATCATGGCGGGATACAGAAAAAGTACGAAGTTCAGAAGATTGAAAAGGCCGCGGAATTACTGGCCTAATCGTCCTGTCTGTCTCTGTAGGGCGGGTTTGAAACCCGCCCCTACGGACAGACAGACAGGATCAGCTTTTATCCATGTCAATGGACAGCAATGCCCCTCCTATCGTATGAGTGGATAGAAATAACACCTGCAACAATGGAATGAACAAAAGGAGTGAAGCTGACAAGCCAAATCCTGAGACCACTCTGAACCTTTTTAGTACAAAGAAAAATTGCCTTAAAAACCCCAGATTCTTCTCCTCAAGATAGGGTGTTATAAATTCCCATCCTATAAACAAGGCTGTAAGCAGGATATGGAGGACAAGATAGAGAGGCGGCAAAATGTTTAAGGGAACCAGGATTAAACTTAGTGTCAGATACAAGATCAGCTTTTTGATCTCATTACATATTCCTTTGATAAGTCGTTTGATACCTTCACCTGGCGTATAATTCTTTTCAGGAAAACCTTCCATCTCTCTCGTCTTTGAATATAATATCCCCCTGAATACAGGGTCAATCAACGCGGAACAAAGGTTCAATATGAAGGGAAATAATAGGATCAGCAGGAAATACCCTATGACCCTGAACACCCACACTAAAGGTTTAAGGTACCATAGTTCCCCTAAGGAATCCAGATACCCTGTGAAGGCAGACAACTGGGTGACATAGATATAAATAAGAAGACCCGTAACGATCAGGTCTATAGTAAATGGAATGGCCACATATCTAAAGAGCTTTTTATGTCCCCATAAATACTTAAAGCCTTTGAATGGATAGCCTGCACCAGCGATTAAACCCATCAGCCAGCTTTTAATAGATCATTATAAAGAATACTCATAAACATCTATCCGGCTCTTCTGATATAAGCATTATACCCACGACTGATCAGGTAATTGCTTAAACGAACAGCATTACGAAAGCTATATCGCCTATGACTGATGATTTTATAGAGTCTGCCCCATCGTCTCCCGTTGTAGTAGGAATCCGTGGCTCTCACAGATAATTGTCTTTGAGCACCATCATATTCATAGTCTCGTTCATAGATAGGTCTATATCGGTTTGCCTCACGTCTGGTCAATCTCCATGATTTATTCCCATGGATTCTAACAGCAATACCAAGACGGTCCACGTGTTTTTTTCGGTTCACAGCATTATTATAAGATTCAAAGGCTCCAACGTAAATCCTGTAATGACCGTATTTTGATTTGTAGCGGCCAAGATATCTGGATTTATAGAGTCTCCTGATCAAATGCCGAGATCGATATTTTGTTTTCTCAAGTTGAGTCACCCTTTTATCCAGAGTTTTCAGGGTAACCTTTTCCTTGGGTTTAGCTTTTTTCCCTTCTAGCTTGTTCATCCGCTCTTTAATACTAGTGACATCTTCAGCCAGCGAATCGATACGGGTAATGGCCTCATCCAACTTTTTGGAGAGGTCATCGCTAAGGCCTGGCTCATCAAGTTTTGCAGGCACTTCATAACTTTTATCTTCCACTTGCTTTTTAGCTTTTTTGGATGGGCTTAACCCTTTGTCAGATTGGGAATCCTCGCATTGAGCGAAGCCTATAAGAAATAAGCTTAAGGTGAGAAGAATAATTCCTTTTAGCATAATATCCTCCATGACTAACTTCGTTTAATTATACAACAAAATTAAATGGATTACAAGGATTTTTTTGCTAAAGTTTTATAATATTTTTGATCAAACAATATCATGGACTGGCAACAGATTTCCTTATGGGCGTGAACTCAGCAAGAGAAGGCTTTTTAAATCCCTAAAGGCCCCATTCACCGTACCGAAGTCTCTACCATCCACATCAATCATATGGATCGTCAAGCCAGCCGACTGAAGGGATCCTTTTATGCTCCCTGTCATTCTCAGGTAGTCCATTTTGCCGGATGGACTTTTAAAGCGTGCAAAAAAGGCAATATATCCTTTTTCCACCCGGCCATCCTCTTTAAGATTAAAGGTAATGGACCCATTAAAGTCTCCTAATTTCACACCTTTGTTTTTCCCTTGAGTGCTTAAAACTTTGGCTTGGACGCTTAGATTGACTCGCTGGCCGATCTTTCTGCCTATCATTTCGCCTGTCAGATGGCCAATCTTAGCCATATTCTGCTCAAGGGGGAAGTGATAAAACAATCCGGTAGGACGAGGGGTTAATGTTCCCTTTAGATCGATACCAACAGTCTGCCCTTTGATGATAAGCTGAAGGGGATAGTCTTTTGCTTGAGTGTCTTCAGTATATTGGCGTTCTATGTAGGGATAAGGCAATTCACTCTCACCGATTTTACGTCTCCAATAGGGTCGGACAGCCTGTTCATAGAGTTTAGGGTCTGTGGGATCCAGACTCTCTTCAAAGAACCTCCACCCAATGATGGCTTTGGGAAAGGCGTCTTGTATAAGGAAGTAGTTTAAGTAGGCTAAATCTTTCCCCTTCAAGTTCATGGACAATAATTTCCCTGTGATGCTGGATAATGGAATATCTTTAAAACGTTTTTTGGTATACAGGGATTTTCCCTTGACAATACGATTCAAGTCTTCAACCAAGCGGACCTTCAGCGATTTAATAGTGAGGAGATCGCCTGGATCTTTTGTGTAGGCCTTGAGGAGTCCTTTAGTCTTGCCTGAGAGCTGATTATATAGATAGGGAGCCACCCGATTGATCTTTTTCAGGGGATTTGGGTCGGTCTTTTGGATGAATTGATTTGCAAAAGCCTTTAGATCCATCAGATCGTGGATCGTAAAGACTGGAACTTCTTTTCGAGGCGAGTATAATTGGGTATGATCCTTGTCTTTTTTATCCTTGAGACTATAGAAATCCAGGCTAAAAGCTGAAACAATAGACATTAACACTACGAATACAATGATGACTTCTTTCATGGCAACTCCTTATCATTATAAGAAATGTCGATATAAATAAATAAAAATATAAGCCGTCAAAAGTATTTTTAGATAAAATACTCATGCAATGGAAGGAATAAGTCACTTGTTTTCTGATCCAGCCAGTCTAATTGCCTATACATTTTATTTTAACCGGCATTTTCTAAGAATATTGAACTTCTTATTGTTTATTAGAGATTAAAAGGTCATAACAAATCATACCATCCAATGGTATAAGGACAAATGGATATGAGAAAAATAACAGAACGCCAAAAAGAGGTCTTTAACTTTATCTATCAATACACCAAAAATGAAAATCGTCCACCCACCATCATGGAAATTAAAGGAAACTTTGGTTTTGCCTCAAACCAGGGAGTTTTAGACCATTTAACAGCTTTGGAAAAGAAAGGATATATCCGCCGACAAAAGAAAAGCAGAGGGATCGTTGTCTTGAAAACCAATGGTATTTTCCCAATACTAGGACATGTTGCCGCCGGTAATCCCATCGATGCCGAAGAGTTTCATGAGGGTAATCTTAAACTAGAAGAGCTTTTCGATTCAGATAACTCATATGTTATCAAGGTCAAAGGGGATTCTATGAAAAACGCCGGCATATTCGACGGGGATTACGTCATTGTCCGATACCAAAAGCAGGTGGATCATGGGGAGATCGCCATTGCTGTCATCGATTCTGAAGCCACCGTCAAAAGAGTCTTGTATGAAAATGATAAAATAGTCCTACAGCCTGAGAACGAAGCCTACGAACCCATTATCATTGACTCAGGCCAGGAATCCATCATATGCGGCAAGGTGATAGGCGTTGTAAGACAGATATAAGCATTTAATCCAGGTTGTTAGAATGGGGAATATCATCCATTATTTTTGGGAACAGATTATAATTAGATCAAAAAAGCATGAACGTCTGCTTACACAGTTATTTAAACAATCAAGGTTTACTGACCATTAATCCCGAATCCGTTTCCTGATATTTCCTGGTACCGAGTGATTTGTTCTGAATTGCTTGCCATCTATCCGTCTCCATACTGTTTTACAGGAAGTTTAATCTGGACGATAGTGCCTTTTCCAGGCTCACTCTCAATGTCGATATCACCGTGATGGTTTTGAATGATTTCATAGCTTATTGAGAGACCTAAGCCAGTTCCTCCACCCACTCCCCTGGTAGTAAAAAATGGTTCAAATACCGTTGAAATAACCTCTTGGGGAATTCCTTTCCCTGTATCCAAAATACTAATGTCAAGATTGTTTTTCTCTTTTTCTGTCCTGATCTTAATGGTCCCTCTATCCTCAATAGCTTGTATGGCATTCACAAGGATATTCATGAGAACTTGATTCACTTGTCCCGGATGACACTCAATCTTTGAGTCACTGCAATACTCTTTCTTAATCTCTATACGACCTTTAAACTGGTTATACAATAAGTTTAAAGTCGATTCGATGTATTCGTTTATGTCTATTTGAATAATTTCCTTATTTCTTGATCGTGAATATTCCTTCAGGTCTCTGATAATAGAGGTTGTCCGGTCGGATCCTTCTGTGATTGTGCTAAGTAGGGTTTGTACGTCCTCCATTGTCTCATGATAACTTATTTTACCCTTTAAACTAGCAATCTCATAAAGAAATTGAGAGAGATCAATAGGACAATTCCCTTCAAGCTCATTATATTTATCCAAAAGTAAAACAATGTTATCGAATCGATCCTTGAGAGAGTTGATCCCTGAAATGATAAAGTTGATGGGATTATTGATCTCATGGGCTATTCCGCCAACAAGCCGACCTAAGGATGCCATTTTCTCTGACTGACGCAAGACTTCTTCTGCTCGTTTTCGTCCAATATTTACATTGACCCGTGCCAGGACCTCTTGTTCGGTAAATGGCTTGATGATATAATCGATAGCCCCTGCCTCAAAGGCTTTTACCTTGTCTGAAGTATCTCTTAATGCTGTGACAAATAAAACGGGGATATTACTAGTGACTTTGTTTCTTTTTAGTTTGATACATAGTTCAAAACCGTCCATCTCAGGCATCATGATGTCCAGGAGGATAAGATCAGGTAGTTTCCTGTTCACATAATCCAATGCTTCCAGACCATTTTTTGCCGTGGCTAATCGATAGCCACTTTTACTGAAGATATTTCCAAGAACCTGGGTGTTCAAGGGACTGTCATCTACAATTAATATAAGAGCCGGACTAGAATGACCCATTGCGACATTCCTTTTTCTTCCTTAACTTCTCTTCATACATTTTGGCATCGGCTCTTTCAATCAATTGATTCGTTCCAACATCTTCATGATATTGATACTCTGTAAAACCAAGACTGAAATTCAAGGGCAGATTATTTAAACTTCGCTGACTGAGCTTGCTTTGTAGCCTCTTCATCAAGGTTTTGGACTCCTCCAGATTAGTATTCGGAAAAAGTATTAAAAACTCATCCCCCCCCATACGGAACACATAATCAGAGGATCGAAGGGTCTCATTAAGATAATGAACAACTGTATTGATCAATTGATCTCCCAGATTATGGCCAAAATTATCATTCACCTTTTTTAAGTTGTCTATATCCATGTAACATAGAGCGAAATTATCGTGTGTTCTTTTAGCACTATTCATTTTCTTGCCTAAAACTTCATAAGCAAATCTCCGGTTGAAAGCTCCCGTAAGATAATCTTTGACAGATAAATGCTCTAACTTTTCCATAGCTTTCCTCAAATTGATATGAACTCTGACACGTGCCAGGACCTCTTCTTCGATAAATGGTTTGGTAATATAATCTAGTCCGCCTGCCTCAAAGGCTTTCAACTTGTCTGATATATTTGATAATGCCGTGATAAAGAGAATAGGAATATCTTTTGTCGAATCTATCTGCTTTAACTGAGTGCAAGTCTGAAAACCATCCATTTCAGGCATTATAATGTCCAGTAGAATAAGATCCGGTAATTTTCTATTCACAAAATCCAACGCCTCCCTGCCGTTTTTTGCCATAGCCAGTTTATACCCATTCTTATCCAGCATATTCCCCAAAATCTGGATGTTCATGGGACTATCATCAACGACTAGAACAAGAGATTCTTCATATTGAATCACTTTACCATTCCTCCATTCCTTAATTTCAAACGCCATACAAAAACTTAAATCCCTCTCATTTCACCCCACAAAATCAAGTTCTCCATCTCCTTCAAAAAGATATATGAAATAAATTGATTGAGTCCCCTCAAATTGGTTACAATTGCTTATTATATTTTTATAAACAGGTTTTTAAAGACTTTAACGGGTTTTGAAATAATATATTGTTGACCCTTTCAATTAATTGATTAAATTTCATGGATTACAAGGTCGTGGGAATCAAATGCATTTTTTAAGACACAAACTAACAGATCATTATAAAGTTCAACTGATTGAAGGCTTAGGGATTATACTGATCCTTGTGATCGCCCTTTTTCTGGGAAATGTATTAGGAACCGCTGCCAATGACTTAAGAACAGGTCATGCCATCATAACATTAGATGATTACAAAACTTACAAGATACCCACTCAAGTATTTGATATAAAAGGCAAACTGATCACTGAGTTTTTCATCAATAAGCGAAAAATCGTTCCCTTTGGTCACTTTCCCGATAAGTTGGTCCATGCACTCGTCTCCATGGAGGATAACCGATTTTATCAGCATAAAGGGATGGATAGTTATGGGATTATGAGGGCGTTTATCAAAAACATTGCCGCCTGGAAGGTTGTGGAGGGAGGAAGTACCATTACCCAGCAGTTGGCTAAACTTTTATTTACTAAAGGTCAAAAGACTTATTCTCGCAAGTTGGTTGAATTGTGGCTGGCTCTTCAAATTGAAAAACGGTATACTAAAAATGAAATCCTGGAAAAGTATTTTAATAAAATCTACTTTGGTCATGGAATTTATGGAGTCGAGATGGCCTCTCAGTACTTCTTTGGGAAAAGCGTCCAGAACATTACTGTTGCCGAAGCCGCTATGCTAGTGGCCATCACACCCGCTCCGGGCTATTACTCCCCCTTCAAAAACAGGGCGGCCACCCGATCCAAGCAGCGACTCGTTTTAAGGCGTATGGTAGAGAATGGCTATGTCACACAAAAAGAAGTGGATCAGTCTTTTAAACGCTATTGGAAAGAGAATCGAGAGCGAATCATATCCGTTGATCCCCGAACCGCCCTGGAAGATCGTGTAGATCGGGCTCCCTACTTTTCTGAATACGTGAGACAATACGTTGAAAAGAACTTTAAAAAAAACCTGTACACCTCTCTTGAACAAGAAATTAAATCACAAAAACCGGACATTACCAAAGAAGAGCTTGAAAAGGAAGTTAACAACAGTATACGTGACATTTTATTTACTGGCGGCTTCCATATTTATACGACTCTTGACCTTGATAAACAGGAGATGGCCAAAAAATACCTTCATGAACAATTAGTCAAACAGGATCGAACCTTTAAAACCAAGTTTCGTAGGGAATATAAGTATGTTAAAAAGAATTATACCGATCTACTCAATTTCGTCGGCTTCAGTTTAATGGACTCAAGCAGTTCAGGGCATCATTTCAGATACAAGCAGAACTATAATGCCCTTTTAAAAGGGCTGGAGGGCGAATTGGACACCTTCAAGCTCATATCCGATGTTCACGGCCTGGATCGCATTGATCGTTTGGTGAGAAAATATAAGGCGGGTTTAGGGGATCGTGATTTAGGCAGGAAAGTTGAAGGGGCTCTCGTGTCCATGGATCCAAGAACAGGATATATAGTGGCTATGGTAGGGGGAAGAAAGTATTCCAGCAGGAATCAGCTGAATCGGGTGTTCTCTAAAAGACAGCCTGGTTCAGCCTTTAAAGCCTTTGTTTATGGAGCCGCCCTGAACACCAGACTGGTGACTCCGGCGACCTATCTGAAAAATTATCTTAAGGGTGTGAAAAACGCGTCGGGGCGATACGACGGGGAGATATCCGTACGAAAAGCGTTAAAGTACTCTGTAAACACAATTGCCGTACGACTGGTCATGAAAATTGGTTCTCAACAAGTCATCAAGTTTTCAGCCCCCATGCTGGGAGTCGAAATAATCCCCCAGAAGATGGATAAAGAAAAGTTTAAAAAAGAAATCCTTGATAAGTTGGATAAGATGGCCAAAGAGAATTCTGGTAAAGCTCATCAAAAAAGAGTTGAAGGCTATAGAAAAATCCTGTTAACTTACTATAAACCAGATAAAACCACCGGCCATTACGTCCTGGCGAAAAAGGGCTGGACCCTTTGGAAGGAGTTCCAGGTATTCGATACCCTTGCACTGATCGGTTATAAGCTAAGATTTCGTAACGACACATCCATCTCCTTAGGGACTGTGGAAATGACGCCGATGGAAATGTGCACTGGAATGGCTGTTTATGCCAACGGTGGGAGGAAAGTGAGTCCTATCGGTGTTTTAAGAATTACAGATCGTTATGGCAACACAGTAATAGACTATAAAAAAGAATTACATATGCGGCGTCAGAAAGCCCTAAAGAAAGATAGACAAGCTCTTCAGGTGATCTCACCACAGATTGCTTCCTTAATGACTACTCTTTTAAAGGGTGTGGTGGATGGTGGAACAGGATCAAGAGCTCGAATGGGTTGGTCTAAAGCTGGCTTGGGAAAGATCCCGGCGGCCGGAAAAACGGGTACCACCCAGACCAACAAGGATGTCTGGTTTGTGGGTTATACCCCATATCTATCAACGGCTGTCTGGATTGGCTTTGACGAAGGAAACATTTCCCTTGGGACCCATCAATACGGGGGTACGGTGGCGGCACCGGTCTGGGCAAACTTCATGAGGGAGGCTCAAAAAGCTATTCTTAAGGATATCGCTAAACATAGGAAGTCCTATAGACGATTTCCACGTTCCGATGGCCTTGTGAATGTTCGAGTCTGTAAAGAGACTGGTTTAATCCAGGGAAAAGCGTGTAAGTTAGTCCATAGAAGTGAGAGTTTCTTCTGGTTTTAGCCGGAACGCAACCCAAAAAGATCTGTCCAGGCCATGGATTAGAATCCCCGTATGAAGAAGACTCTATCACCAGCCTTCTAAAGGAAATCAGTAAAGAAAAAACGGTTAAACCGATTTTTGACGATAAGGATAAGCCTGACGACAAGAAAGCCAAGGATGATAAAAAGAAAGACAGAACAGATACCAAGGCCGATAAAAAGACTGAAGTCGCTAAAACCATGTCTCAGAGGATTCTTTCTATCTACTCTCTTCTCCCCGCACCCTTTAAACCTGATTTCATCAAGGATACAAGGGATGGTAAAAAGAAAAAGGATTCACAGAATAATGTAAAGTCGAACCCTTCAGATCAAAAGAAAAAATCCGATAATCAAGAAAAAAACAATAATATAAAGAATGGCTTAAAAAAAGAAAAGCAAAGGGATAAGCAAAAGAAAAAAATAGAATAAACCTCTAAGTCTCTTTCCAGCAAATACTATGGAACATTAATAAAATCAGGTCTCAATGAACAAGATATGGCATGGATTCCGTAAATATCTAAGCAACTTAAGCTTTCGCTTCAAAAGAAAAACAGAAGATTTCCCCCTAAAAGTTATTCTACTCATTATTACCGCCGTCTTTTTAATCGCTGTAGGAGAAACCTATTTCTTTTATACACCCCCTCCAGTAGATGTCTCAGAGAGATTGGATCATCTCCCGACAGATCTAAGAGTTCCCAAGTCTATTCAAGGTAAATTACGATATCGTGCCAAACAGAAAAAACTCTCTTTTCACGGGATTATGTCCGATCTCGACAGAGAACTTTTAGAGGATTTATCCGATAATGACTTGTATCAAGTCGCTATCAACGGCCTGTACAAGAAGTCACAAAAAAAGGAAATCTCTTTAGGGGAAAGCTTGTGGTGGGCCATTGTGACCCTCACCACAGTGGGTTATGGGGATTATTCACCGGAAGACTCATCAGGCCGCTTTCTGGCTGTTATACTCATGGGATTTGGGATCGTTTTTACATCGGTTTTATCGGGTACCATTGCGTCTATATTTGTTGAAAGGAAACTGAGAGAGGGTCGAGGAATGAAAGAACTTATCATACACGATCACATAGTGATTTGTGGTTGGAACGATACGGCAGAGAATCTCTTGAAGTCACTCCCCCTGGCCGGCGGGAGTTCTAATCTAACCGTAGTTTTAGTGAATGAACTAGATGGGGATATTGTGTCCGACGTTAAACTACGTTTTAAGGATCTGGACATCAAGTTCGTTAGAGGAGATTTCACTCGTGAAGAAGTCCTGAGACGGGCTAACATTCATAAATCAAAGAGTACTATTATACTAGCCGATCTATCAGGAGGTCATGCTCTTGTGGATGCTGATCAGCGTACGATTATAGCGGCCTTTGCCATTAAAAACATGGCTGGAGACACAAAAGTAGCCGCTGAACTTAATAAAAAAGAGAATGAAGAACATCTAAAACGTGCAAGTGTTGACGACATCTTGATATACGGCCAGTTTGGAGGGTTCCTTTTATCCCATGCCGCTTTGTCACCCGGTATTCCCTCCATGATTATGGAATTACTTTCCTTTACTTTGGGTAATACCATTATTAAATCAAGGATTCCCAGTGATTATGTGGGGAAACAATTTATAGAACTGTCGGAGTACTATCGTATCAAACGCAAGTCTATTCTAATCGGTATTCTCAGCGAAGAAAAGGATATTACCCTGGATGACATCCTGAGTGATGAGTCCGGCGGCATCGATCAGTTTATCAAAATGAAGTTTAGCGAGGTGGAAAATGATTATTTCGGGGATGATAAGCCTCAGATTAACGTAAAGATCAATCCGGGAGATAATTATATCATACAGGATATTGATACGGCTTTTCTAATCACGAAAGAACCTGGCTAGGCCAAGCGAAAACATTGCTAAGCATTTCTAATTCGCTCAATAAGATCATAAAACAGAATCTTTAAGATAGCCCATGAAAAACCCGAAGACTATAGAATCCAGGTGAGGCGATTTAGTCGTAAATGAAAAAAGAACTTGAGTTTTTAAAATCCATACAGTTATTCAGTGACCTGAATGAAGACGAGTTAAAGGAATTCATTAAAGTCTGCAAAAAAAAGATCGTCCGAAAGGGAGAGATTATAATGAGCGAAGGAGAGACAGGTGACACCATGTATCTCTTTCTGGAGGGCACTGTTGAGGTCTCTCATGCCCTCACGATGAAAATAGGTAAAAAGGGGTTTGAAGAAACAGAAAAGTCCATGGCACGCCTTAATGCAAGCCATTTTAACTTTTTTGGGGATATGTCCATCCTTTCCGACTCCCCCAGATCAGCCACTGTCAAGACATTATCTGATTGCATATTATATGAAATAAAAAAGGGCAATTTTGACAATTTTTGTTTGATGTACCCAGCACTGGGGTTTAAAATCTTAAAGCAAATCTCCGAAGTGTTATGCGATCGTATAAGAAAAGGCAATCAGGATATATTAAAACTTACAACGGCTCTCTCAATCTCACTAAGCAAATGAGGGCTTATGATTCAAGATAAAGTCATTATCTTTTTAGCACTCCTGTGGATCATTGCCTCAAACTCTTCAGGCCTGGGACATTCTATTGCTAACCTGCGAAACACCTCTCCACCCAAAGATCCAACAGACAAAAGAACCCTCTCAATGGATAGTAACAACAAAAAGTGGCTTAAGTTTGTTCTGGATAAGCTTGAAAAAAAAGGAATACCACGAACTAAAGCATATAAACTATTAGCCCATAAAAATATCCGACTCCAACCCCAGCTGATTGCCGCTAACCTTGGCTATATCAGTGCCTTAAAATCCCTTCCTAGACCGGGTAGCTCCAGTCCAAATCAAAAATATGGATTAAGCAAAAGACAGTTTCTAAAACGTTATGGCTCGTTCCTCAAAGAAGTGAGTGAGAGATATCGAATCCCCCAAGAAATGATTTTATCTATACTATGGGTGGAAACACGAATTGGGATGGATACAGGCCAATACTCTGTCCTCAATGTCTATTACAACCTGACTCTGCTTCAACACCCCGAAGTCTTCATAAATGTCCTCAGCCTGGTGAAAAAAACCTATCCAAACCAAAGTATCTTTTATATCATGAAGAAAGCTTTTCTCAAGAGTCAATGGGGCCTGGAAGAGTTAAAATCTACTATTCGACTTCCTAAACAGGGAAACGTCAAGCCTGATTCCCTCAACGGCTCCTTTGCGGGGGCCTTTGGCATCCCCCAATTTATCCCCTCCAGCTATCTAAGCTACGCTAAAGACGGGGATGGGGATGGTCTCATCAACCTCTTCAACATGAAAGACGCCATCGAAAGCACCGCAAACTATCTGTCTCACATGGGCTGGAGCGATTTAAAACAAAGTCAGCATCAGGCAATTTTGTCTTATAACAATAGTAAGATTTACTTAAATAAAGTGATCTATCATTCAAGAAAGGTCTACAAAGACATTTACCCCACACAAATGGAAAACTCAGGAAGTGGGAGTCCCCATAATGCTATTAAAAAAACAAGTGATACACCGACCAAGAAAACACTACTGGAACGTAAGGTAGATCAAATGACCGCCATTATGAATAATCGGCAGTAATATTGCCTAAGGAGGCGTTAAAAAATAGATTCCCGTTTTTGAGATTCCCAAAATATAATTGACAGGATAATCCACTTCTCATTTCATTGAATCTTGCACATCCTGTCAAAAAAGAAAATAACTAACGTGAGTTCGATATGTAAATTGCTATATAATAAAGAATAAGACCCCTCACCCTAACCCTCTCCCAAAGCTTAGTGTTGAACTTAAGGCTTTAATCTATTTTGGGATAAGGGAATGGCTGATTCAAGTGTAAAAAATGTCCCCTTGTGATTATATTTAAAATAGTAAAAAACACAAGGAGATCAATTATGGATGAAAAAACATTAGATGCAACAGCTTGTCGACTGGCCCATTTATTCTTTCTGCCCATTGAAGATCTTAAAATGCTTCTTGAAAAGCATTCTATAAAAGAAATTCGTCAGCGAAATCTTTTTTGGCTCCCCTTTTTGTGGGTGTGTTTCAAGTGTGTTTTAAATGGAAAAACACGGCATAGAGATCGGGTTGGAATGTATAAAAATCTTTTTGGTCTATCCTTTAGTCTTAGAAGCTCTTCAAAACGTTTGTCACAATTGCCTCCAGCGTTTTGTCAAGACCTAATTGAAGGGATCCAGCCTAAATTGAATCTCATTGGAAGCCCTAAGAAAAGAAAGAAAGCTAAAGATTTAATTTACAAAGTTTTAGCTGAAGATGCTTCTGTTTTCCATTTAGACAATCGTTTGGCTGACATCTTTAAAAATATACCTGGTTGTAAATCAGCCGGTTTAAAACTTTATGCCAATTTTAGTGTAAAGAATGAAATAAAACTGGAGGGTCAAATCAAAAACGCCCGAAGCGGTGATACAAGGTATAAGAGCAGGAAACCTGAGAAAAACAGTATAGAACTTCGTGATAGAGGCTGGTTCAGCTGGAGTCTCTTTGCTGAGTGGATGAGTGAAGGCAGATATTTTATTAGTCGCATCCAAAGGCAAATCAATCCACAAGTTATAGAAGTAAAACAGGGAAATCCTGAATGGGTGAAAAAGAGATTCCAGGAGATTGATTTAGATGGATATACTGAAGTCGATTTTATTATAAAGCCTTATAAAGATAGTAAGGGGTCCGTTTTTCGTTTGAAAAATGGTTCCATTCTTCATTTGCACATGAAAGGGAGAAAAAGGGCAGATGACAAGTGGTATTGGTATGTGTTTCATCTGCCTGAGACGGTGAGTTTAACGTTTGAGGACGTTCATTCTCTTTACAGGGCGCGTTGGAGAATTGAAGAGCTGTTCAGGGAAATCAAACAAGCATTTGGTGGAGATCATTTACGTCTTCGCCATTATAATAGTGTAGTCAATCATATTTTAATGATGATATTAAGTTATTTAATATCTTTAGGGTTTTTAAAAAAAAATAGCCTTGGTTCATAGGAAAACAGTCAATGGCTTTAGGTTGGATATTTGTATGACAGGAAGTTTACGAGATTTATTTAAGGAGATCATCTTTTATTTAGTGGATCATCCAGTGTTAACAATAAAAGCTTTAAAAGAATTATCACAAGCCTTTTGTGAGGCAGGATATTCGTATAAACGAGCAAGGAGTTATAAGAGCAGTTCTATGGGAAAAGCCCTGAAAAAAATGGAGAAAAGTAACAATGCTCTGTGAGCCAGGATTCAGATTTAACATTTGTCCTTATAAACGGAGGCTCAAAAAGAAAATAAAGCCTTAAGTTCAACACTAAGCCCATTGGGAGAGGGCTGGGGTGAGGGCACAGGGGGATTGATCCCCCTGTCGACGCGGGATTTTTTGTAGGTCGGACTTCCCAGTCCGTTAAAGTATGTGTGAAGAGCTGGTAGGTCAGCCATTCCTGTCTGACCTAATGATGTTTGTATGAACAGGTAGAAAATAACAGACAGGAATGTCTGTTCTACCGATGGTGAGTTTTGCAATCCTAAATTTAGGAGGAGATAGATATGTCAAGAAGAATGTTTAAGAGTGTATTAGTGTTGATTTTCAGTTTAGTATTGAGTTTTAGTCTAGCGAACTGCGGTGGAGACAAAGGGGGTGGCTCAGGAGGAGGCAGCGGCCCTGTTTCCCCCAATGTAGGGCAGTTGATTACCATAAATGCCGCAGGAGATTCCTTCACGATGGGGGATGGAACGTATGGTCCAAACCCTACTGTGACCCAAACCATCAGTTATAACTTTAACATGAGTAAGTATGAGATCACCCACAGTCAGTTCCAGGCGTTTATAAATGAGAGTGGTTACAGTACAGACAGCTACTG